>NZ_JBSGCD010000035.1:0-73967 GCF_053601675.1 Micromonospora sp. NPDC004704
ACACCTGACGATGCCCGAACGTCACCACACCCGGCCTGGCCACCAGCACCTCCAGCACAACCAAGATCAGTTGCACTGAATCCTAGAAACCGCCGATCAACTAGCACGTATTTGCCCTAGATCGACGGGGAGGGGGGAGGGGGCGGGGGAGGGGGTGGTGTGTCGCGATGTATCGCGTTAGGATTGGGGTGTGGGTGTGGGTGAGGGGATGGGTGATCATGGCTAGATGGACGATCAACGGGCCGCAGCGGATCGCGCTCGATGAACCGGTCACGCGGTTGGAGGTCCGCCTGATCGGTGGGCGGCTCAGTGTTATGGCCACCGACGGGCCTGCTCGGGTGGAGATCACCCGAGCCAGCACCCGACCCCTGATCACCGTGGAGCACCACGACGGCCGGCTCTCCGTACGCCAGGACTGGCCCCGGAAGTGGCAGCGGCTGTTCTGGTGGCTCGGCCACCGCTACCGGGTCGACGTGTCGATCGCGGTGCCCGCCCACGTCGTCGCCGACCTGCGACTGGTCGACGGCGCGGTGCTCGTCTCCGGACTCCGCGAGCACACCCACGTCGACGTCACCTCCGGACAGGTCACGCTGATGGGGCTGGCCGGCGAGACCAGGGCCAAGGTGGTCTCCGGCCCGGTCGAGGCACTCGGTGTAGCCGGCGAACTCGTGATGGAGACGGTCTCCGGGGAACTGGTCCTCGCCGACGGTTCCGCCGCCCGCGTACGCGCCACCACCGTCTCCGGGTCGATCACCTGCGACCTCGACAACCCCAGGCGCAGCGAGATCCGGCTCAGCACCACCTCCGGGAGCGTGACCGTACGGGTCCGGGCGGACAGCGACATGGCGGTGCACCTGCACAGCACCTCCGGCCGGATCACCAGCGCGTTTCCGCAGCTCAAGGCGGGCAGCACGTACTGGTCGACGGACAGCCACGGGGTGCTGGGCGCTGGTGAGGGCAAGCTCTGGGCCAACTCCACCTCGGGCAGCATCGCGCTGCTGGCCCGCCCGGCGGACACCGACGACGAGTTCGTCGACGACGACCGGGAGGGGGCGGCGTGACCGGGGTGTTCAGCCACGGGCGGCTGCGGCTCTACCTGCTGAAGCTGCTCGATGACGGACCGAAGCACGGGTACGAGCTGATTCGGCTGCTGGAGAACAGGTTCCTCGGCCACTACGCGCCCAGCGCCGGCACGATCTACCCCCGGCTCCAGCGGCTGGAGGTCGAGGGCCTGGTCACCCACACCGCCGCGGGCGGGCGCAAGGTGTACGAGATCACCGACGCCGGCCGGACCGAGCTGGGCCAGCGCGACGGCGAGTTGGCCGACCTCGAATCGGACATCAAGGCCTCGGTGGCCGATCTCTCCAGCCTGGCCGGGGAGATCCAGACCGAGGTACGCGGCTCGGTGCGGGACCTGAAGCGGGAACTCCGCGCCGCGACCAGGGAAACCCGGTACGGCGGCTGGACGGTTCCCGGCGGCACCCGACACGCCCCGCCGCCCCCGGACGCGGATCTCGGGGCGGAGTTCGACCGTCGACTCACCGACTTCACCAGCGAGGTACGCGCCCTGGTGCACAACCGGCGGCTCACCGACACCCAGCTCCGTACGCTGATCCGGACCCTGGACGGTGCGCTCGACGGGTTGCGCCGGCTGCTGCGCTGAACCGGGCGGACCGGCGCTCCCGTGGCGCCCGGACCGCTCCCAGCTTGCTCCGAGCTGTTCCCAGGCAGTTTTCAGGCTACCTCCAGCCCGCGCGCAGCGGGGCGGCGGATGATGTGGTCATGGCTGCGCAGACCGAGGCACGACTACTCGTGGTGGAAGACGACCCCAACATCCTGGAGTTGCTCTCCGCGAGCCTGCGTTTTGCCGGCTTCGACGTGGCCACGGCGACCAGCGGCAGTGCCGCCGTCACCGCGGCCAAGGACCGCCGTCCCGACCTGGTCGTACTCGACGTCATGCTGCCCGACCTGGACGGCTTCGAGGTCATCCGGCTGATGCGGGAGAGCGGCACCCGTACGCCGGTGGTGTTCCTGACCGCACGGGACGCCACCGACGACAAGATCCGTGGGCTGACCCTCGGCGGTGACGACTACGTCACCAAGCCGTTCAGCCTGGAGGAGCTGACCGCCCGGATCCGGGCCGTGCTGCGGCGTACGGCGACCGGGGAGCAGGCGCCGTCCCGGCTCAGCTTCGCCGACCTGGAGCTGGACGAGGAGACGCACGAGGTGCACCGGGCCGGGCAGCGGGTCCAGCTCTCGCCGACCGAGTTCAAGTTGCTGCGTTACCTGATGCTCAACGCGAACCGGGTGCTCTCCAAGGCGCAGATCCTCGACCACGTGTGGAACTACGACTTCCGGGGCGACGACAACATCGTCGAGTCGTACATCTCCTACCTGCGGCGCAAGGTCGACACGAGTCAGCCCCGGCTGATCCACACCCTGCGGGGCGTCGGCTACGTGCTGCGTAAGCCCGCGGCGTGACCAGTCCGGTTTCCTCACTGAAGGGTCGGCTGCGGAGCACCCCGCTGCGGTTCAAGCTGGTCACCGCGGTCCTCGCGCTGGTCGCCGCCGCACTGCTGGTGATCAGCGTGATGACGACCTTCTTCCTTCGCAGCTACCTGGTCAGCCAGGTGGACGCGGAACTGCACACGTCGGTACGCAGCCTCCAGTCGCTGTCCACCTCGCCGCGCGGCGGGACCATCTCGCTGCCGCTGGCCGACTACATAGTGGTGCTGACCACCGACGACCCCAAGCAGCCCGACCTGCGGTACGACACCGACCGGTTCACCCCCGAAGACCTGCCGCCGTGGCCGTCCGACCCGGATGGCTTCGCCAAGTTGCAGGGTGACCCGTTCACGGTCAAGGCGCACGACGGCACCGTCCGGTGGCGGATGCTCTACACCGAGCTGCCCGGCGGCCAGATGGCGGCGGTGGGGCAGCACCTGACCGACGTGGACCAGGCGGTGCAGCAGCTCGTCTGGATCGATCTGCTGGTCGGCGGCGCGGTGCTGATCCTGCTCGCCTCGTTGGGGGCGGCCATAGTCCGGACCAGCCTCCGGCCGCTGATCAAGATAGAGCAGACTGCGGCGGCGATCGCCGACGGTGACCTGACCCGGCGGGTGCCCGATCCCGAGCCGGGGGCGGTGGAGCCGAAGACCGAACTGGGCCGGCTCTCCCGCGCCCTGAACGCGATGCTCACCCAGATCGAGGCGGCGTTCACCGCCCGCGCCGCCTCCGAGACCGCCGCCCGCAACGCCGAACTGGGGGCGCGGGACGCGGCGTTCGCGGCGCAGGCGTCCGAGGCTCGGGCCCGCCGTTCCGAGGAGCGGATGCGGCAGTTCGTCGCGGACGCCTCGCACGAGTTGCGTACGCCACTGACCACGATCCGGGGCTTCGCGGAGTTGTACCGGCAGGGTGCGGCCGGCTCACCGGAGGAGACCGCCCGTCTGGTCCGCCGGATCGAGGACGAGGCCGCCCGGATGGGGTTGCTGGTCGAGGACCTGCTGCTGCTCGCCCGACTGGACCGGGAGCGCCCGCTGGTGCTCGGTCCGGTGGAACTGCCGGTCCTGGCGACCGAGGCGGTGCAGGCGGCGCAGGCGATCGCGCCGGAACGGAACATCACCCTGGAGACCGCTCCGGGCGCCGGGGACCTGGTTGTCCTGGCCGACGACGCGCGGCTGCGTCAGGTCCTCGGGAACCTGGTGACCAACGCGCTCACGCACACCCCACCGGACGCCTCGGTGACCGTGCGGCTGCGTTCCGAGGCCGGCAACCTGGCCGTGGTCGAGGTCGCCGACACCGGCCCCGGTCTTCCGCCGGAACAGGCCGAACGGGTCTTCGAACGGTTCTACCGGGCCGACGCGGCCCGTACCCGCCGGGTCGGCGGCGCCGCCGGTACGGGTCTGGGGCTGGCGATCGTGGCCGCGCTGGTGGCGGCGCACAACGGCAGCGTGGAAGTGCTCGAGACGCCGGGTGGCGGCGCGACCTTCCGGGTCAAGGTGCCGCTCGCCCCGACCGTGGCCGACGATTCGACCGAGGGCGAGTAGCGGCCGTGTGCCGCTGCGGGTCGCGCGATTCACAGCGAACATCCAGTGCGATTCCAGGTGGGTCGCAGAGCTTCGGGGCAAGGTAGGTGTCATGAGCGAGTACGAGACCGACCCGCAGCGGCCTTCGGCCAACGCCGACGCCGACGCCACGCCGTCGTATCCCACCGCGGAGTTGTCGCCCGTCGAGCGCGGGCCGGCCGACTCCACCCCCGCGGCCTCTGGTCAGGCCGTCGGCGGCACCGAGCCGACCGCCGCCGCCTCCGAGCAGCAGACCACCGCCTACTCCGCGCCGAACCCGTACGGCACCGCCACGTCCACCACGGACGGCAGCGCCGCACCGAGCACGGACGGCACCGCCACGCCGACCATGGACGGGAGCACCGCCCCGACGACCGGTGGACCGGTCGGGCCGACCGGAGCGACGACCGACCCGTACGGCAACCCGTACGCCGGGCACGGCGCTCCCGCCCCGCACGCGGCCGGGCCGTACGCCGGTTACCCGCGGCCGACCGACCCCTACGCCGGCCAGTACGGCGGCGCCCAGCCCGGTTCCGCCGTCCCGGCCTCCTACCCGCCGAGCCCCTGGCACCCGGCCGCCCAGAACCAGCCGGGCTGGACGGGCAACCCCAGCTACGCCGGACAGCACGCGCCCGGTGCCCCGATGCCGCCGCAGCCGCCGCACCTCGGTGGCAACCCGCCGCCGATCTGGGCCCAGGGCCCGGGCGGACCGGGTCACCAGCCCCGGCCGAGCCGGCTGGGCCGGTTCGCCGCGATCGGCGCGGCAACCCTGGTCCTGATGGCCGGTTCGGGCATCGCCGGTGGCGCGGTCGCGTTGGCTCTCGACGACGGTTCCTCCGGCCCGACCCGGACGTACACCGCCGCCCCGATCATCAACAGCGCCGACCTGCCCAAGATCGCCGCCTCGGTGGAGAACAGCGTCGTCTCGATCACCACCGGCAGCGGTGAGGGGTCGGGTGTGGTGCTCAGCGCCGACGGCTACGTCCTGACCAACAACCACGTGGTGGCCAGCGCCACCGGGGACACGGTCAAGGTGGTCTTCGCGGACGGCAAGACCGCCCAGGCGAAGATCATCGGCACCGACCCGAAGACCGACCTCGCGGTGGTCAAGGCGCAGGGGGTCAGCGACCTGAGCCCGGCGAAGCTCGGTGACAGCGACGCGATGCAGGTCGGTGACACGGTGCTCGCCCTGGGCAGCCCGCTGGGCCTGCAGGGCTCGGTGACCGCCGGCATCCTCAGCGCCAAGGACCGGACCATCCAGGCCGGTGGCGAGGACGAGCAGCAGCCGCAGAACCCGTTCCAGCAGCAGCAGCCGCAGCAGGCGGCCAGCTCGATCTCCGGGCTGCTCCAGACCGACGCCCCGATCAACCCGGGGAACTCCGGCGGTGCCCTGATCAACACCAAGGGCGAGGTGATCGGCATCAACACCGCCATCGCCACCGCCGGGAGCAACGGCAACATCGGTGTCGGCTTCGCGATCCCGAGCAACAAGGCCAAGGACGTGGCCGGCAAGCTCCAGCAGGGTCAGAAGGTCAGCCACCCGTACCTCGGGGTGAGTGTCACCGCGGCGGACGACGGCGGTGCCGTGGTCGGCGGCGTGACCGAGGGCAGCCCGGCCGCCCAGGCCGGTCTCCAGCAGGGCGATGTCATCAGCCGGTTCGGCGACAAGGTGATCAACGACTCCAACGATCTGGTCGGGGCCGTGCAGACGGGCAAGGTGGGCGACAAGGTGCAGTTGACCTTCACCCGAAATGGTGTGGAGAAGACGGCAACCGTGACGCTGGCTGAGACGTCATAGCAGGAGGACCCGTTCGTACCTGAAGGCGGTTCTTCCGTAACCCGGAAGTGCGCCTCCTCCCCAAGCGGCGGGCGATGTGACCAAGGGGGTTGGTCACGTCGCCCGCCGCACCTTATTTCCCGCCCGTCGGTTCGGCCGGTTATCCCCGGCCGAGCAGGGAAACCCGAAGTATCCGGCGGGTCAGCCGGAGCAGTGGGGAGGGCTCGACGTCGTGAACCACATGCCGATCGACCGATTCGACCAGACCGTACCGTTGCGGATCGCCATGGTCGTACCGCCCTGGTACGAGCTGCCGCCGAAGGGGTACGGCGGGGTCGAACAGGTCTGCGCGGCACTGGTGGACGCGTTGGCCGCCCGTGGGCACGAAGTGACCCTCTTCGGCGCCGGGACGGGTTCCGGCACCGCTGCCCGTTTCGTCGGGACGATGCCCGAGCTGCAACACGAGCGTCTCGGGCAGTCGTTGCCCGAACTGGCCCACCTGGCGCGGGCCGACCAGATGATCAACCCGGACGTCTTCGACGTGGTGCACGACCACACCACGATCGGCCCGTTCGTGGCGCCCCGGCGCTCGGTGCCGACGGTCGCGACCGTCCACAACAGACCAACCGGTGAACTCGGGGACATCCTGGCCGACGTCGACCGCTCGGTGGGACTGGTGGCGATCTCGCACGCCCAGCGGCGGCTGCGCCCGTACCTGCCGTGGGCGGCGACGGTGCACAACGGGTTGGCGCTGGACGACGTACCGCACAAGTCGCAGCCCGGCACCGGACCGGTCCTCTGGCTGGCCAGGTTCAGCCCCGACAAGGGTCCGGACCTGGCCGTACGCGCCTGCCGGGCGGCCGGGCTGTCGCTGGTGCTGGCGGGCAAGTGCGACGAGCCGGAGGAGCAGCGTTACCTGGCCGAGGTGATCGAACCGTTGCAGGGTCCGGACCTGACCGTGCTGCGCAACCCGGACCGGGCCACCTGTTTCCAGCTCATGCTCGACGCCCGCTGCCTGATCATGCCGATTCGGTGGGAGGAGCCGTTCGGCATGGTGATGGTCGAGGCGATGGCCACCGGTACGCCGGTGGTCGCACTCGACCGGGGTGCCGTACCGGAGCTGGTCCGGTCGGGGGAGACGGGCCTGATCTGCGTCGACCCGGACGACCTGCCGCAGGCCCTGCTCGACGCGGGTGATCTCGACCCGGCCGCCTGCGTGACCCACGTACGCAACGCCTTCTCCGCCGAGATGATGGCCGAGGGGTACGAGCGGGTCTACCGGCAGTGGGCCAACACCGCCCGCGAGCGCCCGGCCCACGCCGCCCTCACCCCCACCGGCGCCTGGTAACCCGGCCGTGGCCTCCCGTCGGGCGCAGTGGGCCGGGCGTCGGGCGCAACGGCGTCACGGGGGTAGCGCGGTTGCCGTACGGCCCGGACGATGGGGGCAGGAGGTGGTCGTATTGGTCACCATCACCATCGACCGGCTGACGAAGGTCTTCGACGGCGGGATCGTCGCGGTCGATGACCTGAGCCTGGAGGTCGCGACCGGGGAGTTCGTGGCCCTGCTCGGGCCGACCGGGTGCGGCAAGTCGACCATCCTGCGGTTGGTCGCCGGACTGGAGGAGCCGACCGCCGGACGGGTGCTGTTCGACGGTGAGGTGCCCGACGAGCGGGCCGCACACCAGCGCCGGGTCGCCATGGTCTTCCAGGACTACGCCCTCTACCCGAACCTGACCGTGGCCCAGAACATCGGCTTCCCGCTGCGGCTCGGTGCCGAGCCGGAAGGTGCCCTCGCCGCCCGGGTCGCCGAGGCGGCGGCGCAGCTCGGCATCACCGACCTGTTGCCGCGTCGCCCCGGTCGCCTCTCCGGGGGCCAGAAGCAGCGGGTGGCGATGGCCCGGGCGCTCGTCCGCCGACCGCACGCCTTCCTCCTGGACGAGCCACTGTCCAACCTGGACGCGGGCGTACGGGCCGAGCTGCGTACGGAGATCGCCGGGTTGTCCCGCCGCCTCGGGGTCACCACCGTATACGTCACCCACGACCAGGTCGAGGCGATGACGATGGCGGATCGGGTGGCGGTGCTGCGCCGGGGCAGCCTGCAACAGGTCGGTACGCCGGCCGAGGTGTACGGCGACCCGGTCAGCCTGTTCGTCGCCGCCTTCCTCGGCACCCCGCGCCCCAGCCTGTTCCAGGGCGCGGTCTACGTCGACACCGAGCGGGTCCTGATCGACCTCGGGTCACAGCTCCTGGAACTGTCCCGCGACGACCCGCGTACCCGGACGCTGCTCGACCGGCACACCGAGCGGGTGACCCTGGCCGTACGCCCGGACGCGCTCACCCCGGTCGTCGGCGACACCGAGTCGGGGGCGGTCCTGCGGGGCCGCGTACGTTCGGTGGAGCAGCTCGGCCACGAGGCCCTGGTGCACGTCGACATCGGCGGGGTGCCGACCTCGGTCGCCGAGTCCCGGCTGGAGCACCCGGACACCGGTCAGCACCTGGCCGACGTACTCGCCGAGGACCCGCCGACCGGGCACCCGTTCCGGCACACCATCGCCCGGATGATCCCGCACCAACGTACGGCCGAACCGCCCGCCACCGCCCGGACCGAGTACGGCTTCTACCCCGTGTACGACCCTGCGTCCGGCGACGAGCACCCGCCCGCCGGTGACCTCGTGGTACGGGTCCCCGCGCTGACCCCGCCCCGGCCCGGTGCCCCGATGGCGCTCGCCG
Organism: Micromonospora sp. NPDC004704; assembly: GCF_053601675.1. Classification (NCBI taxonomy): domain Bacteria; kingdom Bacillati; phylum Actinomycetota; class Actinomycetes; order Micromonosporales; family Micromonosporaceae; genus Micromonospora; species Micromonospora sp. NPDC004704. The sequence goes on from NZ_JBSGCD010000035.1 coordinate 8,572, forward strand.
TCGACCTGGACCGGCTGCTCCTGTTCGACCGGGCCGGTCACCGGATCAGACTCGACTGACCGGCCCGTAAAGCGGCTCAGTACGCCGACGCGCGGACCGCGAACACCGACCGGCTGCCGGCGTACTCGGTCAGCGACCAGAGCTGGTTCTTCGCCGGCCAGTAGGACAGGTCCTCCGGGCCGATCGGCAGGGCATCGGTGTGCATGACCACCGAACCGCCGGGACTGAACGTGGCCAGGTCACCCTTGTTACCGCTGCCGTCGCTGGTGGACAGGTAGAACTTCCCGTTGATCGCGGTCGCGCCCTGCATGCTGGTGACCGAGACGTCGTACGCCTCGGAACCGTGGGCGTATCCGTCGCTGCCGGTGGTGAGCATGCGGGTGGTGTAGTCGATCGGGAAGCGGACCAGCCGGGTGCCGGTGCCGGGGTTGGCGTACTCGCCGACGACAACGCTGTCCGGGGTGCTGGTCCGGTCCAGGGCAACAAACGAGTACGTCAGGTTGGTGTAACCGCCGGTGGTCGACCGGGTGTACGTCAACGCCTGCGGCAGCACGTACTTGTAGCCGTACGCCTGGTAGCTGCCGTCGGTCTGGAGGCCGATCACGGCGTCGTTGCTGGTGGCGGTCTGCCACAGGTGCCGCATGTCGAAGACCCGGAACCCGGCGCTGGTGGAGGCGACGTAGAGGTAGTAGCCGTACCAGAACATGCCGCCCGCGTGCACGTTCACCGGGCGGAACGAGGCCTTGCCGTCGCTGCGGGCGTACGGCTCGACCAGGAGGACGTGCCGGTAGGTCGGCGCGCTCGGGGTGGAGTAGTCCACGAAGGACACCCGGACGCCCCGGTCGATCCCGTCGGAGGCGTCGTCGTACCAGCTCACCAGGATGGCGGTGGCGCCCTCGTAGGTGCCGACCTCGTACGCGTCCGCGGTGGTGGTGATCGCCTGCGGGATCCAGTACGTGACGTTGTTGTCGCCGCTGTTCCAGCAGAACGAGGCGACCCGGTTGGCGGCGGCGGGGGAGCAGGCGGTCGCCACCCGGTTCCCGTCACCGACGATGGTCGGCACGCTGACGTTCGGCAACGCGGCGTCCAGGTCGTCGATGAGGCCGCCGTACCCGCTGGCCTGTAACCGGAAGTTGGCCGCGTTCAGGGTGACCGCGGCGGCGGCGGCGACGCCGTCGCTCTCGACGGCGGTGCCGGTCGGATCGCCGCCCGGTGCGGCGGTGACCGGCCCGGCGACGGTGACGAGCAGCCCCGCAACCAGCGCCGTGACGAGCGATGTCCGTGCTTTCACCAGGATCCTCCTTGGACGCAGCGTTGTGCCCGTTTGGTACGGAACTCTGGCCGCGCCCGCGCCGGGTGTCAACGAACCTCGATCGACTTCGTCTGCTGTTTACCCGACGGTGACCATCCTTCGGTGGGCGTCGATCCGGTCCATCGATGGCGACCAGGGCTTTACAGAAACAGTTAACAGTCCTAATAATTGGCCAACTGTCGATGGCCGCCCGCGCCACGACCGGTCGGGAGGACTGGATGAGACGCTCCAGATCGTTGTTCATCGGTGTGGTCGCCGCGCTGGCGGCCGGGGTCGGCGCGATCGCGGTGGCGGTGCCCGCCTTCGCCGCCGGTCCGACGGCGACCTTCGTCAAGGTCTCCGACTGGGGCTCCGGCTGGGAGGGCAAGTACACCGTCACCAACGGCGGTACGACAACACTCGCCTCCTGGAGCGTGGCCTTCGACCTGCCGTCGGGGAGCACCGTCGGGACGTTCTGGGACGCCTCGATGACCTCCTCCGGTCAACGGTTCACCTTCACCAACCGGTCCTGGAACGGCAACCTCGCTCCGGGCGCGTCGGCGTCGTTCGGCTTCAACGCCACCGGTCCGGGCACCCCGGCCAACTGCACCCTGAACGGGGCAGCGTGCGGCGGCGGGACCACCCCGACCACCCCACCGGCCACCACCGCCCCGCCGACCACCCGGCCGCCGACAACTCCGCCGCCGACGACCCGCCCGCCGACCACGCCGCCACCCACCACCGCCCCGCCGACCACGCCACCGCCGACCACCGGCCCGCCCCCGAACACCGGGCTGCCGAAGCACGCGCTCATCGGGTACCTGCACAGCAGCTTCGCCAACGGCTCCGGCTACGTGAGGATGGCCGACGTACCGGCCGAGTGGGACATCATCAACCTCGCCTTCGGCGAACCGACGTCGGTCACCTCCGGTGACATCCGGTTCCAGCTCTGCCCGGTCGCGGAGTGCCCCGGCGTCGAGACCGAGGCGCAGTTCACCGCCGCCATCCGGGCCAAGCAGCAGCAGGGCAAGAAGGTGCTCATCTCGATCGGCGGCCAGAACGGGCAGGTGCAGCTCACCACCACCGCCGCCCGGGACGCGTTCGTCAACTCGGTCAGCGCCATCATCGACCGGTACGGCCTCAACGGGCTCGACATCGACTTCGAGGGGCACTCGCTGTCGCTGAACACCGGCGACACCGACTTCCGGAACCCGACCACCCCGGTGATCGTCAACCTGATCTCCGCGATCCGTACGCTCAAGGCCCGCTACGGCGCCGGTTTCGTCCTCACGATGGCGCCGGAGACCTTCTTCGTGCAGCTCGGATACCAGTACTACGGCTCGGGGCCGTGGGGCGGTCAGGATCCGCGCGCCGGGTCGTACCTGCCGGTCATCCACGCGCTGCGCAACGACATCACCATCCTGCACGTGCAGGACTACAACTCGGGTCCGATCATGGGGCTGGACAACCAGTACCACACCATGGGCGGCGCGGACTTCCACATCGCCATGACCGACATGCTGCTCGCCGGCTTCCCGGTCGCCGGCGCCACCGCCAACGTTTTCCCCGCCCTACGTGAGGACCAGGTCGCTTTCGGTACGCCCGCAGGCAGCAGTGCCGGCAACGGGTACGTCGCACCCGCTGGCGTACAGCAGGCGGTGAACTGCCTGGTCCGGGGCACCAACTGCGGTGGCTACACCCCGCGCAGCGGCACCAACCCGAACTTCCGTGGCCTGATGACCTGGTCCATCAACTGGGACCGGTTCTACAACTGGGAGTTCAAGAACAGCCACGAACCCTTCCTCAACGCCCTGCCCTGACCCTGCACCCGTACGCCAGACACAGAAGAAGGGGGCTCCAACCCCGCTCTCCCCGACGATCTTGCAGTTGTGGCGCCCGGATAAGCGAGGTTCACCCGGATTTGTGTACCGCCACAACTGCAAGATCGTTGCGCGACTAGCGGGCCGTCCACGTGGCTGGGGAGAAGGTCAGGGTGCCGCCGTTGCGGTCCTTGGTGTCCCGCACGAGCACGCGGCCGGGGAGGTTGTCGGCAACCTCGGCGCAGTTCCCGCCGCTCTGGCCGCTACGGCTGGATTTGCGCCACTGGGCGCCGGGCGCGTCCATGTCTGCCGCCTCCTTGAGGAGATCCAGAGTGTGATCGCGTGTGGTGCCTCATGGTGCAGGAGCATCCGACCACGGAGTGAGGGTAGCAACACTATCCGTTGGTGATCTGCCACCGATTGGTGAGAACTGCGGGCCGTGGCTACGGAGTGGACTCGGCAGCGGCTACTGATTGGCGAAGCCACTCCAAGCATCCAGTAGCGCCGGCAACGATCGGCGTCGCGATCACCTGCGGATTGCGCCAGGGGTGGTGCTCCAACAGGTGCGCCTCCAGTTCCGCGTACCGGTCGGATGACGTGTAGAGCAGCAGGCGCCACTCCTCCCCGGTGCCCAACTCGCCGAGGTGCCAGAACACGCTTCCCACCGGACCGATGATCTGCGCGTTGCCGGCGAGCCGTTCAGCTACCGCAGACTGCGCAAGCTCAAGAGCTGCCGCACGGGTCTCGGTCGCCGTCGCCACCTGGAGGAAGTCGGTCATCAGCGGAGCCTAACGCCGTCCAGGACGGGTTGAACTCGGTGGATCTCCTGTCGATGCGGTGAACGCGGGCGCGGCTATATGGCGATCGAGGTGAGCAGCGAGGCGGAGCAGATGATCCGGGACGCGCTGCGGGCGGTCGGACAGCACCGGGGGCAGGTGGGAGTCGATTTGGGCGAGATACGAAGAGAACCCCAGCATCGCGCTGGGGCTCTCTTGGCTGGGATCCCGTAACAGGGGACCGAAGTACCGCCGTTGCTCGGGGACTAGTTGGCACTCTTCGCGAAACCGACGAACGCCGACCACTCGGCCGGGCCGAAGGTCAGCGTGCCGCCGTCACGGTCCTTGGTGTCCCGCACGAGCACGCGGCCGGGCAGGTTGTCGGCGACCTCTACGCACTGCCCGCCCGCGCCGTTACTGCGGCTCGACTTCCGCCACACGGCACCGGTTAGGTTGCTCATTGCTGCATCTCCTTGGCTATCACGGCTAGTAGGTCGGCCGATCGGTCTGCGTCGAGCGCCAGACCTTCAAGCGCCTTCCAAGTCACAGAGTACGACGCAACTTCCGTCGGCCTGTCGAGATAGAGGGCACCTGTCAGTGACTCACGGTAGACAGTAGTGGGCTCGGGGGTGCGGATTCCGATCGTGGGGAATTCCAGGATGACGAAGCCGTCGCCGGTCAGGGCGTAGTTGGGTGGCGTGGCCCGAGGCACGACGCGGATAGATGCCACCTCGGCGGCCACCTGGTTGTGGAGGTGAACGAGCTGGTTCGCCATGCCGGGGAACGGCCGGCGCAGCACGTTCTCATCCACAATGACCTCTAGGCGCGGAGGTTCCGGCTTCTTCCGCTTCAGGATCTTCTGGCGTTCCATACGGACCTCGACCAGGCGGTCGGCCTCCCGCGCGGGAAGGCCCGGATGCGATCGCAGTAGGCGTTCGGCGTACTCCCTGGTTTGCAGCAGTCCAGGCAGCGAGTTCGGCTCCCAGTGACGCAGCCGGGAGGCCGCCGCCTCCATCCCGACATACAGCTCGAACCAGGCCGGCAAGGTGTCGCCGTAGGCGTGCCACCACCCGTTCGCCTTCGTCTCTGCGGCCAGCTTGATGAGAACCTGGGTCATCTCGGGGGACGTGCCGTACAGCAGACACATGGCCGCCACATCGCGCGACTTGACCGGCGACCCCCCGCCCTCGATTCGGTACATCGTGGACCGCGACCACTCCAACGCCTCGCCGGCAGCCTCAAGGGACAGCCCAGCCTCTTCGCGTCCCTGCTTCAGATACCGCCCAAGCTGCCTGCGCGGTATGGATGATCCAACGTTGGGCATTCTGGCTCCTGTCTCAGGATGAAGCAGTTCATGCGTTGAGCCTGGGACTGATTCTCGCCGATCTGCGAGACCGGGACAACCATCGTGACATGTGTCAGCGTAGATGGTTGCACCCGCGGGTTTGGCAACAGAGAGTGTCAGCAGCGGAACTGCCCGGATCCATCCATCTATTCGCCCCTCTTCAGGACGGGTAGGACCGCGCGGGGCTGTCCCAACTCCCTGCGGGGCAGCCCCGCTTCCAACGTCGAGGAGGTGCGGAATGTTTGCCTGGCCCGTCTGGTGCGACTGGATATTGAGACTGCTTGCGCCGCCCCCACCGCCGGCCCCGCCCCCACCGCCGCCCCCACGCTCGGGGCTGCCGGCGTGGGCCACGGAGGAGACCACTCTTTTCCAAGAGCGCCCATGGACCCTGGGCCAACGGACCTGCTACGGGACCACGGGAAGGAGCGACAGGCGATGATGCTCCAGGTGGGAGACGTGCTCGATCTTCAGCCCTCGGACTACAAGCGCGAGGGCGAGGACCGGGACGACAAACGTCCGCTGCGCATGCGGGTGATGCACATTCCCGACCGCCTCGGCCTGGTCGTCGCGCAGTGGGTGGCCCTCGTCGGCGTCGAAGTCCTGGACGAAGGCGACGGCGAGAAGCTGGAACTCGCGGTGCACCGCCGGGGGCTGCCCGACGGCCACCCCCACCTGCGCCTGGCCGAGCCTCACTTCGTGTCCCCGCTGCCCGGACGCGGGGAATTGTGACCGGCGACCCGATCGTCCCCGAACTGGCCGAGCATACGCCGCTGCGGCCACTCTGGATCTGCCGGGTCGACGCCCACCCCTGGCCGTGCGCGGACGTACGGCTCAACCTGCTGGCCGGTTACTACCCCGCCCGCCGCATCGAGCTGTACCTGTACCTCGGCGCCCAGTTCGTCACGGCCCTGGCCGAACTCGACACCATCGTGGTGGACGCGGGTGAACGCCCGGATCCCCAAACCCTCCATTCGCGCATCCTCGGCTGGGTGGCCGTACAGGACGCCAAGCGGCGGAGGAATCGCCGCTCCATCTGACTAAAGCAACAGCGCCGACCAACCCTCGCGGGCGGCTGCCTGCTGCCCCTAATGGCTGCTGTTCGCGCTCCATTTGCTTCGGATATTACATCGACCAACATCTTTTGACTTGAGGACTTGACCGCCATGACGAAAATCCTTCGCCGTCTGTTGACGGCAATCCTGTCCCTGGCGACTGTCGCAGCGGTCGTTATCCTTCCTCAATCTCCGGCCCTGTCATGGGTCCGAGCGCCCGGCGGGTGCGAGGCTCCGAGCACGGCGGTCAGGTGGTCGGACGCGACCGGCGGCGGCGCCTACGGCTCCCCGGCTCACGCGGCCATCGCATCCTGGGACGCGACCGCTACGCCGATCTCGTTCACGCTGGTCGGAGACGGTTCGCACCACCTCTCGGTCACCCAGGCAACCTTCGGTCCAACCAGTGACTTCGCGGGCATCATCTACAAGACTCCCGGCACCACCCTCCCTACGTGCAGTGGCACAGGAGCGGCCTGGTCATCGAAGATCGCCGCATTCCTGAACCGTGCGTACACCGATGCGTACCCGGCTCAGGGCAAGCAGTCCGTGTACGCGCACGAGATCGGACACTTCCTCGGCCTGGGGCACACGGGAGTCGGGCCGTGTATCAGTTGGCCGCTGATGCTCAGTGGCTACGGAACCCGATACGGAGCGTGCGGCATCTACGCGCCGAAGGCCGACGACATCAACGGGATCAACGCCATTTTCTGAGGAGATCGACACACCGGATAGATGCGATCAATTCAATGAACTGAGAGGCTGGATTCATGAGTGGGAAAGTAAGCAGAATCGCATTCGCAATCGCCGGACCAATGCTGATCGTCGGCATCACCGCCTGCGGCGCGGGCGACACGAACGGCGGGGCGACGGCCGGGGCGTCCGGTCAGACCGCGACGACCGGCGTCAGCAACCAGCCGGCGATGCACGCCGACCGGGTGAAGGACTGGACCCGCGCCGACCTTCGCGCCAAGGCTGAGGCCGTCGTACGGGTGAAGGCGATCAGCAACGCCGAGGGCCGGGTCTGGGCTGACGACCTGAACCCCGACACCGCCATTCCTGCCACGCTCACCAAGGTCCAGGTTCTTCGGACCTACGCGGGCAAGGCACCGGAAACGCTGCTGGTCAAGCAGATCGGCACCGCAAAGGCGAGCAGTGACGACTTTGCCCCGCTCCTGGAGCTGGGCGGCGAATATCTGATGTGGACGCATCCCTGGGAGATGTGGCCCGGCGAGCCCGGCGAGCAGTCCTGGGCGCTCACCGGCAACCAGGGCGTCTACCGGCTGACCACGCCCCTGTCGGGTGCGGCCCGGTGGGTCTACGCGGGTGTCAGCTCGGCACCGTTCGGCCGGGAGCTGACAACGGCCGACGTCGACTCGGGCGCCTTCCTGAGATAGCGGCATCGAGACACCCCACCCCTGTCGGTCGACACCCGCAGGGCAGGGCAACCGGAGCGCCGGCAACGCTCTCGGTGGAAGCCCGTGCCCGCCCATGGGGGTAGGGGGAGCAGGTGGGGGTGCCCTTGAGGGGTGCCCCCACCTGGTGGTTGCTCAGCCTGCGGCGGAGGCGAGGCGGGTCAGGGCGGTGTCGAGTTGCTCGGCGTAGTCGACCGTGATGGTGCCGTCGCGTACCCGGACGGCGACGGCTCTGCGCATCCGGTCCACCGGTCCGGTCAGTTCGACCGGTCCGTCGATCATCGACGCCTCAAGGTTGCGCATCTGGTTGCGCAGGTCGAGACCGACGTCCTCGCGGATCGCGCCGTCGGCGAGACCCTCACCGACGAGTTGCTCGAACTGGTCCACCGCCTCGCTGACCGTGGGTGAGGCGACGAGGCCCGGAGCGCTCGTACCCGGACCGGTCGACGGGGTGCCGGCCGGCGGCGGTGCGGGGGCGGCGGACGACCGGAATTCCGAGCTGGTCGGGGTCGGTGCGGTGGGTAGGCCGACCTGCCGGGCCGGGGGTGACTCGCTGAGGAAGATACCGGCGAGGACGGCCAGGCCGAGCACGGCGACCGCGCCGAAGGCGAGGCCGATCGTCGCCATCCGGGGCCGCCCACCCTGCCGGTTTGGCGGCCCGGCGGGTGTCCCGGTGCCGGGGGAGAAGGCGCGAGGCGCCGGGGTGGGCTCGCCCGCCCCGAACGGCCCGACGTGGTCGGGGCGCGGCGGCAGCACCCGTACGCCTGCGGTTGCTCTTTCCCGGGCCTGTGCCACCGCAGCCGGTGCCAGTGGTGGCAGGGTGATGAACGTCGGCCGGGTGGTCGGCGGTCCCGGCGATTCTGCGGCGATCAGCTCGTCCCGGAGCAGTTCACCGACCTCCTGCGCGGTCGGCCGGTCCGCCGGGGCGCGGGCCAGGCAACGCAGGCAGGCGTCGGCCACCTTCGGCGGCAGATCGGGTACGCCGGTCAGCGGCGGCACCGGACTGCCGGTACGCAGCGCCTCCGTCAGGTCGTCCCACGTCTCGGCCGGATAGGGCACCCGTCCGGTCAGCGTCTCGTAGAGCAGCACGCCCAGCGAGTACGTGTCGGTGGCGGGTTGCGCCGGGGTGCCGTCGAGCCGCTCCGGCGCCACGTACGCGGGCGTCCCGAACGTCTCGCCGTCCTCGTCCTCGTCCGGCGCTCCGATCTGGGTGGCAATGCCGAAGTCGAGCACCTTCGCGCCGACCGAGGTCATCATGATGTTGGACGGGGTGATGTCCCGGTGGACGATGCCGAGTTCGTGCGCGGCGGCCAGCGCCTCGGCGACCTGGGCGCAGATCTCCACCGCCTCGACCCAGGGCAGCGGCCCGTCCAGCAGCCGGGTCTCCAACTCCTCGCCGGTGAGCAGCTCCATCACCACGAAGGCGGTGACGGTCCCGTCCGGCGAGACCTCCTCGCCGTAGTCGTGCACGGCGGTCACGTGCGGATGGACGAGCTGGGCGGCGGCGCGGGCCTCCTCGCGGACCATGTCGCGGAACTTGGCGTCGGCGGCCAGGGACGCGGAGAGGACCTTGATCGCGATCACCCGGTCCAGCACCTCGTCGCGGGCACGCCAGATGACCGACATGCCCCCGGCACCAATTCGGTCGATGAGACGGTACCTGCGGGCGAGCAGGCCGCCCGCGTACATCGCAGCCATCGTTCGCAGCACCTGCCTGGGGAGGGGGTCGTATCAGGTTGCGCGAATGTAACCATTCTGTCAACGATCAATGGCCCGACCCGGCATTTGCCGCCAACCGCTGGTCGAACCCCTACCCCCGTGACCTCCGGCGGGTCATTTCGCGGTGCCGGTCTGCCAGAGCGTCCGGCCGTTCGAGGAGATGATCACGTTGCCGTCGGCCCGCAGGACCAGCGTCGCCCCGTTGTGGCCCGATGTGCGCGTGCTCCACACCGTCGACCCGTTACGGGAGTAGAGGACCAGGTTCCCGTCGCCCTGGAAGACCAGCAGTTCGCCACCCCGGCCACCGGTGTTCGTCCTCCAGACCGCTTGTCCCTGGTCCTGGAGGGTGACGTCGCCGTTGTCGGTGAGGGTGAGGCGCAGCCGGTTCGAGGTCCACGACTGACCTTCGCGCAGCACGGCGGTCGACCGGACCACCCGCTCCTGCCACACCGGCGTGGGTGACGGCGCGGCGGAGGTCGGCGCCGGTGAGGAGTTCGTGGAGTTCGAGGCGGGTGCGGTCGGGCTCGCGGTGGGCGTACGGCTGGGGGTCGGGTTGGGGTTCGCACCCGCCGACGAGGGAGCCCGTCGGGTCGGGGCGACCGTCTTCGGCTCCAGCCGTGGGTCCTGCTCGTAGTACGCGGTGTAGTCCGACACCATCTCGTTGAACGTACGCAGGCTCGGGGCGTCCGGCACCCCGCCGGCCTTGCGTACCGCCTCGGTTCCCCACTGGAACGCGGCCAACGCGACCGGGTACGCCTCCCCGGCGAGCGGTTCGAAGTCGTCCACCAGCGCGCACATCGCCCGCCCGAGAGCGGGCACGGCCTGGTTGGGGTCGGACGGTGAGGCGGTGGGGGACGGTGCGTACACCTGCCACAGCTCGGGCCGGAACTGCGCGACGCCCTCCGCGCCGTCCTCGCCGAGCACGTCGGTTTCGAAGCCGGAGGCGGCCATGAGCTGCGCCGCGATCCGGGCCGCCGGGACCTCCGGGCACACCTTTCCGGCGGTTACCACCAGCGGTACGTAGGTGTCCGGCACCGGTTTCGGCGCGGTGCCCGGACTCGGGGCCACGCCGAGCGGTGCCGCCGCGACGCCCCGGTTGCCGCCGTCGCCGTCCAGGGGACGGGCGTCCACCACGGGTACGCGGCCGAGCCCGGTACTGACCACGACTCCGACCAGCACGATGATCCCGACCAGTCCGATGAGCGTGCCGATGGCGACCCACCGCAGTGGACCGGGCGCACGGAAGATCGTGCGCCGGAGCCGGGCGAGGGCGTCAGAGCCGGGCGATAGGGGCACTTCCTGGTCTCCTCAACCACCGGTTCGGGGCTACCCCGAAGGGGCGTTGCGCGATTGGTCCGGCCGTCCGGTCCCGACACGTCGGCCGAAGCACTCGCGGTGGTCAGTGCGGGCGGCTCATGTTACCGAAGCGCGGGCGGGCGCAAGAAATTCAGTTACCCGACAAGAGGGTGCCGCGAAATGTAGTACACCTGCTATGGTCTGCCGGACCAGTTAGACGGGGAGGTGAAGGTCTGTGACAACGTTGCGGGAGCTGAGCGCACCCGCCGGCGCACCCGGCCGGACCGACGATCCAACCGTGCTGGACGTACGCGACCTGCGGATGCGTTACGGCACAACGGACGTGCTCGACGGGGTCACGTTCACCGCGCACCGGGGCGAGGTGCTGGCGCTGCTGGGGCCCAACGGTGCGGGCAAGACCACCACGATCGAGATCCTCGAAGGCTTCCGGATGCGTTCCGCCGGAGACGTCTCCGTACTCGGGGTGGATCCCGGACGCGGCGACGAGCGGTGGCGGGCCCGGCTCGGCGTGGTCCTGCAATCCTGGCGTGACCACGGCAAATGGCAGGTACGCGAACTCCTCGCCCACCTCGGCTCCTACTACGTCCCCTACTCCACCCCGAGGCTGCGCCGCCCCTGGGACATCGACGAACTGGTCGAGGTGGTCGGCCTGACCGAGCACGCCGGCAAGCGGATCAACCGGCTCTCCGGTGGCCAGCGCCGCCGGCTCGACGTAGCGATCGGCATCGTCGGCCGCCCCGAGTTGCTCTTCCTCGACGAGCCCACGGTGGGTTTCGACCCGGCTGCCCGGCGTGAGTTCCACGACCTGGTGCACCGGCTCTCCGACACCGACGAGACCACGATCCTGCTGACCACCCACGACCTGGACGAGGCGGAGAAACTGGCCGACCGGATCCTGATCCTGGCCGGTGGGCGGATCATCGCCGACGGTTCGGCCGACGAACTGTCCCGACGGATGTCGACCGAGGCCGAGGTGCGCTGGAGCCAGGGCAACGGGCGGTTCGTGCACAGCAGCACCGACGCCACCCGGTTCGTCCGCGAGCTGTTCCAGCAGCACGGCGACGCCATCGCCGACCTGGAAGTACGCCGGGCCAGCCTGGAGGACACGTACATGGCCATGGTGCGGGAGGCCGAGTCGGGCCGGGCCGGGCCTGCGGCACAGACCTTCGAGGAGGTAGTCCGATGACGTCGTCCATGCTCACGGCGACCCGGTCCGGGGTGGCGCGGGGCGGGATCGAACTGCGCCAGACCTTCACCACCGCGCAGGACCTCTGGACCTACTTCTTCCCCGCGATCATTCTGGCGGTGGTCATGTTCTTCACCCGAAGCGTCACCGTGCCGGGTACGGACTTCTCGCTGGGAGCGCGGACACTGCCGAGCGCGCTCGGCATGGGCATCGCCTTCGGCGGGCTGGTGAACCTGGCCCAGCAGCTCATCGTCGAACGCGAGGACGGCACCCTGCTGCGGGCCAAGGCGGTCCCGAACGGGATGCTGGGCTACCTGATCGGCAAGATCGTACTGATTTCCGGGATCACCCTGGTCAGTATCGCCATTCAGCTCGTACCCGGGCTGTTCCTGCTCGACGGGTTGACCATGAACGGCCTCGGCGGCTGGTCGACGCTGGCCTGGGTGCTGCTGCTCGGACTGGTCGCCACCATGCCGATCGGCGCGATTCTCGGCTCCCTGTTCGACAACCCGCGCAACATGGGGCTGATCATGTTGCCGATCATGGGACTCGTCGCCACCTCCGGTATCTTCTATCCGACCACCAACTTCCCGGCCTGGTTGCAGGGGATCGCGCAGGTGTTCCCGATCTACTGGCTGGGGTTGGGGATGCGTTCGGCAATGCTCCCGGACAACCTGTCGGCCGTCGAGATCGGACAATCGTGGCGGCACCTGGAGACGCTCGGCGTACTCGGCGCGTGGGCTGTGGTCGGCCTGGTCGCCGCGCCGATCGTGCTGCGCCGGATGGCCCGCCGCGAGTCCGGGTCGCGGGTCGCCGCCCGCCGGGAGAAGGCCCTGCAACGGGTCAACCCGTGAGCGGGGGAACACCATGAACGAAGTGATCTACGACCGGATCGCGGTGCTCCGGGTGGAACGGGGAATCTCCCGCCGCCAGCTCGCCGAGGCGCTCGGGGTGCACTACCAGACGGTCGGCTACCTGGAGCGGGGCGAGTTCCGGCCCAGCCTGCACCTGGCGTTGCGGATCGCGGCGTACTTCGAGGTGCCGGTGGAGGTCGTCTTCTCCACCGAGCCCTTCCCCCGAATCGGGAGCGGTCCCACCGCCGCCGCCGAACAACAGTCCGCCTGACCCACCCCGCGCCGGGTCGATTGCCGATCGGGAGCGACGGGCGCGGCCGAAACCGGCATGCCCGGACCGCCGCCGAGTTAGGTTTGTCCTGATTCGGTGCACCATCCCCGGTGGCGAAGGGCGGCAACGTGGCTGAGGGCGAGGATCTGTACGGTCGGTGCGCGCTGGTCACCGGCGGCTCCGGTGGGATCGGTGGGGCGATCTCGCTCAGCCTGGCCGCCGCCGGTGCGGACGTCGCCCTGACCTACGCCGGTCATCGCGCCCCCGCCGAGGGGATCGCCGACCAGATCCGGGCCCTGGGGCAGCGGGCCCTCGTCCTCCCCGCCGACCTGCGCCAGCCGGAGGTGGCGGCGGCCACGGTCGAGGCCACCCGAGCCGAACTCGGCAGCGTCGACGTGCTGGTGGCCAACGCCGGGGTCGGGCAGCAGCTCTCCTGGGACCAGGTGGAACTGGACCTGTGGGACGAGACGATGGCGGTCAACCTGCGCGCCCCGTGGCTGATGACCCGAGCCGTACTTCCGCACATGATCAGCCGAGGGTTCGGTCGGATCCTCTTCCTGTCGTCGATCGCGGCGCTCAACGGCGGAGTCATCGGCCCGCACTACGCGGCCAGTAAGGCCGGTCTGCACGGACTGATGCACCACCTCGCCGGCCGGGTCGCCGGCAACGGCGTCACCGTCAACACGATCGCCCCGGCGCTGATCGCCGGCACCGGCTTCACCGCCGTCAACCCGGACAATCTGGGAACGCCGGTGCCGGTCGGGCGGCTGGGCTCCGCCGACGACGTGGCCGCGATGGTGCTGGCGATGCTGACCAACTCGTACCTGACCAACAAGGTGATCACCCTCGACGGCGGCATCTACCCCGACTGACCGCAGCCGGCAGCCGGAGGTCATGACCGGGCGCGCCGGGTGCGACCGTGACCGGTCGTGCCACGATGAAAGGCATGGTCAAAGGTCCGGTCGCGTTTGTGCTCGGCGGCGGAGGCGTACTCGGCGCGGTCGAGGTCGGCATGCTCCGGGCGCTGTTCCGCGCCGGCATCCGCCCCGACCTCGTCATCGGCACGTCGATCGGTGCGGTCAACGGTGCCCTGGTCGCCGCCGACCCGACCGAGGCGGTGACCGACCGGCTGGTACGCCTCTGGGCGTCCCCCGAGGCCAGCGAGGTGTACGGCGACTCGGTCGCCCGTCAACTCCGCCGGTTCGCCGCCCGTACGCACCTGCACTCGCCGCGCCCGCTGCGCCGGCTGCTGGAGGCGGAACTCGGCGAGCGGACCACCTTCGCCGACCTGAAGGTGCCGTTCCGGTGCTGCGCGGCGAGCATCGAGCGGGCCGCCGAACACTGGTTCTCCACCGGGCCGCTGGTCGAGGCGGTGCTCGCCTCCGCCTCCGTACCGGGCCTGCTGCCGCCGGCCGAGATCGGCGGCGAGCACTTCGTCGACGGGGGGATCGTCAACTCGATCCCGATCGGCGAGGCGGTGGAGAGCGGCGCCAAGCAGATCTTCGTACTCCAGGTGGGCCGGATCGAACGGCCGCTGACACCACCGCGAAGACCCTGGGAGATCGCCCAGGTCGCGTTCGAGATCGCCCGCCGGCACCGGTTCGCCCGGGAGATGGCCGCGTTGCCCGACGACGTGGACGTACACGTGCTGCCGACCGGCGGGTCCCAGCCGCGCGACGACACCCCGTGGGCGTACCGGGACATGGCGGCGGTCGGTCGGCGGATCAGTCGGGCGTACACGGCCTCCCGGCGTTACCTGCACTCGCACGTCGAGGGCGTCTGATGCGGTTGCCGCCCCGGTGGCTGCGACGGGTGCTGTTCGGCCCGGCGGTGGTGCTGCTCGCGGCCCTGTTCGTCAGCGCGCTCCCGATCTGGTTGCTGCTCGCCGCGGCAGCCTCGCCGCTGGTGCCGGGCTACCTGCGCCCGCTGCGGGTGCTCTGGATGGCGATCATCTACCTGGCCTGGGACGCCAGCGCGCTGATCGCCCTGTTCGGGCTCTGGATCGCCTCCGGCTTCGGTTGGAAGAAGCGTTCGCCCCGGTTCCAGCGGGCGCACTACGTGCTGACCGGCTGGTTCCTCAACTTCCTCTTCTGGCAGGCCCAGTGGGCGCTGCGGTTGACCATCGAGGTGGTCGGCGCCGACCCGGACACCGCGCTGCCCGGTCGTCCGGAGCTGGTGCTCTGCCGGCACGCCGGTCCCGGTGACTCGTTCATCCTGATCCACGCGCTGGTCAACTGGTTCGACCGGGAGCCGCGGATCGTGCTGAAGGAGACCCTGCAGTGGGATCCGGCGGTCGACGTACTGCTCAACCGGTTGCCGAACCGGTTCATCGCGCCGGGCCGGGCGCAGGATCCGGTGGTCGGTGCCGACAGCCGGCAACCGGGCAGGACCCTGACCGATCAGGTCGGTCACCTGGCCGTCGGGCTGGACAGCAACGACGCGTTCGTGATCTTTCCGGAGGGCGGGAACTTCACCCCGCGCCGCCGGATCCGGGCCATCGAGCGGCTGCGGGCCCGAGGGCTGGAGAAGATGGCCGTACGGGCGGAGGGGATGCAACACGTCCTGGCGCCGCAGCCGGGTGGCGTACTCGCGGCGTTGGACGCGGCGCCGGACGCGGGGGTCATCTTCGTCGCCCACACCGGTCTGGATCGGATGCTCACGGTGGCGGATGTCTGGCGCGAACTCCCGATGGACAAGAAAATTGTGATGCGGTTCTGGTCGGTTCCGCCGGAGGAAATCCCTGCCGGGCGGCAGGAGCGGATCGACTGGCTCTACGACTGGTGGAAACGAATCGACGAATGGGTCGATATCCACCGCACCAACGCGTAGGGTGCGCGGCGTGGACCAGCTCTGCATCGTAACGACCGTGGTGGATGCCCGGTCGGTGGCGGATCTGCTCGCCGCCGCGGCGGTCGCCGGCCGGCTGGCGGCCTGCGCCCAGGTCGGCGGCCCGATGGACAGCACCTACTGGTGGCAGTCCCGAATGGAAACCACCCGGGAATGGTCGGTGCAGTTCAAAACCGCACCGGACCGGGTGGAGGCGCTGGTCGAGCACCTGCGCAGCGCACATCCGTACGAGGTGCCGGAGGTTCTGGTGCACTGGGTCGAGGGCGGAAACCCGGACTACACCGCCTGGGTGCACGAACAGACCCGGACCTGACACCGGCACTCACCCGTCGGCCTGAGTACAGAAGCCGACCGCCGGACCATTGATGAGTACGCGGACTCTGGGCCGGGTCCGATCGGCGGGGCCACCATGCCAGGGTGAGCACTCCGCCGAGTCTGTATCCCTGCCCCGCATGCGGGGCCGGGGCCAATCTGAGCACCGGCTGCCCGCGCTGCGGTCGGGCACCGGATCCGGTCGCCGCCGAGGTGGTCCGGTTGGACGGCGAGATCGTCGCGCTGACCGGACGGGTCGAGCAGGCCCGGCAGGCGTACACGGCGCTGAACGCCGCCCTCGACGACCTGCGGCGACGGCGGGCCGACCTCGCCGCCCAGGTGCGGGCGGCGATGTTCGCCAGCCGTACCGTCGCCCCGGTGGCCGCCGCGCCGGTCCCTCGGGTCGCCCCGGTCGCCGCCGCCCCGCAGGTTCCACCGGTACGCCCGGAGGCGTCCACCCGGGCCGTACAGAATCTGCTCTTCGTCCTCGGTGGACTGTTGCTCTGCACCGCCGCGGTCGTCTTCATGGTGGTCACCTGGTCGGTTGTCGGCGTGGCCGGGCGGGCGGCGATCCTGGCCGGCATCACCGGCCTGGTGCTGGCCGCGCCCCCGCTGGCGAA
Organism: Micromonospora sp. NPDC004704; assembly: GCF_053601675.1. Taxonomy (NCBI): domain Bacteria; kingdom Bacillati; phylum Actinomycetota; class Actinomycetes; order Micromonosporales; family Micromonosporaceae; genus Micromonospora; species Micromonospora sp. NPDC004704. Next base: position 25,394 of record NZ_JBSGCD010000035.1, read on the forward strand.
GCGGCGCGGGCTCACCGCCACCGCGGAGACGTTCTCGGTGGTCGGGCTGCTGCTGGTGGCACTCGACGGCTACGCCGCCTGGTCGGTGAACCTGTTCGGGGTCGCCGGCTGGCCGGGCGCCTCCTACGCGGCGCTGGTCTGGGGGGTCAGCGCCGCGGCGGCGACCGGCTACCGGCGGCTCACCCGGCTCTGGGCGCCCTGGTTCACCGCACTGGTGTTCGCCCAGCCGGTGCTGCCGCTGCTCGCGTCGAGGTGGGAGCCCGACGCCGCCGGTTGGGCGCTGGTGTTCGCCGCGCTGGCCGCGTTCAACCTGGCGGTCGTCCACACCACCCGCACCGCCGGGCGGAACACGGCCCGGCCGGTTGATGCGGGTCCGGGTGAACCGGATGGGGCCGGCGTACGTGTCGGCGATGGGGGAGCTGACGGGACGGCGCCCGGAGGGGTGGCGCTGGCTCGTCAGGTGCTCGGCTGGGTGGCGTACGCCGCCGCACTGGCCGCTGCCGGGCTCTGCGGCCTGGTGGCGCTGCTGGTGGCCGACGGTCCCGGAATGCCGGCACTGGCCGGCGGCCCGCTGCTGGTCGCGGTGGCGGTCCTGGTGGCGGGCGCGGTGCTGACGCGCAACGCCGGCTTCCAGGCCGCCGCCGGACTGGTGGTCGTCATCGGTCTCGCCGGTACGGTCCTGCGGCCGGTCAGCGAGTGGGCGGGATCGTTCCTGCTGCTCGCGAGCGGCCTGGTCGTCGCCGGGCTGGCCGTCGCGGTCGCACTGACCGGGCCGCGCCTGCCGGCCGGGGTACGGGGCGGCCCCCGCGTCGGCGGGCTGCTGCTCGGCGGCGTACTCGCCCTGGTGGTCGGGACGATGACGCTGTCGATCGCGTACGAGGCGGCAACCCGGTCACTGCCGGTGTGGCGGGGCACCGGCACCGGTCCGGTCAGCATCCTCGACTGGCAGGTGTCGGTCACCGCGCTGCTGGTCGCGGTCGCGCTGGCGGTCCTGCTGCCCCGACCGGCCCGGGAACCGATCGGCGTGCTCGGGATCGGCCTCGCCGTGCTCGCGATCCCGGCCGGGGTGGCACTGCCCTGGTGGGCGCTGGCCGCCGTGGAGCTGACCGTGGCGGCGGTCCTGCTGGCCACCGCCGTACGCGTCCCGGCTCCGGGTGCGCCGACGCTGCTGGTCCGAGCCGGTACGGGAACCGTGCTGGTCGGGCACGCGTTCCTGCTCGGCCTCGCCCGACCGGGAAGCGCGGCGGCCGTACTCGGCGCGATCCTGGTGATCGGGGTGGGTGTCGCCGTACTCGCCGGGAACGGGTCGCAGGAGCGGCTGGCGGGCGTACGGCGGGCGATCGGCGGGACCGCACTCGGCGTCGGGCTGCTCGCCGTACCGGGCGTGGTGACCGTGGGACTGTTCGCCGCCGGGGTGGAGCCGTGGTGGCAGTCGCGGGCAGCCCTCGCCAGCGGCGTACTGCTGCTCGGGGCGGTTGCCGTACTGCGTCGCCGCCGCCCCTATCTCCTGCCGTACGCCGACACCGCGCTCGCCGTCACCGCACTGGTGACCGGGCTGTCGCCGCTGTTCAGCCGGACCGGTGAACCCGTCGGGCTCTACTCGGCGGTCGGCCTGCTCCTGCCGGTCGGCGGGCTGTACCTCACCGGCCTGCTCGGCGCCGACCGGACAGCAGTGCACGAGCCAGCAGTGCACGAGGCGGCGGGGCGCGGGGCAGCCGGGCGCGAGGTGGTGGGGGTGATCTCGCCCGGTCTGTTCGGGGTGCCGGTGCTGGCGTTCGCGGCCGTCCTGGGGGTGGCGCCCGCGATCGGGGCGGTCCTGCTCGGCCCGTACGGGTGGCTGGGGCGGAGCTGGTCCGGGGCGCCCGCCGGGGTGGGACTCGCCCCGACCGGGTGGCCGGTCGACGGCCCGTCCGGGGCGGCACTGGTGGTACTCGCCGTCACCGCGACACTGGCCGGCTGGGGGTGGTACCGGACGATCACCGGGGCGACCCTGGCCGGGCTCCCGCTGGCTGCCACGGCCCTGCTGGTGGTGCTCGCCGGGGCGGGTGCCCGGTGGCCGGTCGTACCGGCGGTGGCCCTGCTCGGCGGTCTCGCCGCCCTGCTCGTCGCCACCGTCCCGACGCGCCGGACGGCAGCGTCCACCGGAGCCGGGCCAGCGGGCCGCACGGAGGGGCCCGGTGGTTCCGGGACGGCGCTGCTCGGCGGTGCCGGGACAGCGTTGCTCGCCGGTGTTGGTGGCGGGCTGGTGCTCGTACCGCTGGGGGTGGTGCTTGCCGGAGCGGGCCTGGCGGGCGCGCTGCCGACCGAGGCCACCACCCTGGTCGCGCTGGGCCTGGTCGTCCTGACCGGCTCGGCGATCGGCGCCGGTGCGGCCGACCTGGTGACGGGCCGGGCACCGGTGGCGCGGGTCGCCGGCTGGCTGGCCGCGATCGGCGCCGGACTGGCCTTCGCGGTCGCCGCGTCCCGCGCAGCCGACCTGCCGCTGCGGCTCGCCGCGTTCGCGGTCCTCGGGGTCGCTGCGGTCGCGCTCGCCGGAGGTGCCGTCCTGCGCGGCCGGCGGCCGGTTGAGTCGGTAGCGGTCGAGGCGGCAGCGCACGCCGGTGCGGTCGTCGCGCTGCTGCTCACCACCGGTGCGATCCGGTACGCGGCCGCGGTCGCCACCCTCTGGGGAGTGGCGGTGGGCCTGCGCGCCCTGCGTCCCGGTGAACCCGCCCGACGCCGGGCGGTCCTCGCCGCCGTGGCCGTCGGCTGTGAACTGCTCGCGGTCTGGCTGCTGCTCACCTCCGCGCAGGTCGCGCTGCTGGAGGCGTACACCCTGCCGGCGGCGCTCTGTGCGCTGATCGTCGGCGCGCTCGCCCTGCGGGCCCGACCGGCGCTGAGTAGCTGGGTGACGTACGGGCCGGGGCTGACGGCCGCGCTGCTGCCGAGCCTCGCCTCGATCCTGGTCGCCGGGGACCAGCCGTGGCGGCGGCTGCTGCTCGGGGTCGGTGCACTCGTGGTGGTGCTCGCCGGTGCGCACTGGCGGCGGCAGGCACCGGCGGTGCTCGGCGGCGCCACCCTGGCCATCGCCGCGCTGTACGAGGTGGTCGGCGCCTGGGACCGGCTGCCCCGCTGGATCTTCCTGGCCCTCGGCGGCCTCGCCCTGATCGGACTCGCCATCACCTACGAACGCCGCCGCCGCGACCTCGCCCGCTGGCGCGCCGCCGTCGGCCGGATGAGTTAGGTGTTCTGTCCGGTGAGGTTGGGTACAAGGTGGGCGGACGAATGAGGTAGTGCTGGCCCTACCCCGCATTAGGGGGTATCCAGGGTTACTCAGCGCAAGCTGAGCCGTGACACTTGAGTAAGCACGTCTCGCCCGGGGCGTCATAAAATCCCAGCTCCTAGGAGAAACGATGACGGTCGGCGCGGTGGTTGAGCCTGCTCTTCGTCGGGGTAGTGACTACGCCAAGTTATCTCGACGGATCAACCAGGCGGGCCTCCTGGAGCGTCGCCCCGGTTGGTACGCGGCGAAGATCGCGATCACCGCCGGTCTGTTCGTCGCCGGCTGGGTGGCGGTGTTCCTCGTCGGCGACTCCTGGTGGCAACTGCTGGTAGCGGTCGGACTCGCGATCGCCAGCACCCAGGTCGCCTTCCTCGGCCACGACGCCGGGCACCGGCAGATGTTCCGCAGCCGCCGGGCCAGCCAGGTCGCCGGACTGCTCGCCGCGAACCTCGCCACCGGGATCAGCTACGGCTGGTGGATCGACAAGCACAACCGGCACCACGCCAACCCGAACCACGAGGACCACGACCCCGACGTTGGCGCCGGCGCCCTGGTCTGGACCGACGAGCAGGCGCGGGAAACCAAGGGGTTCAGCCGCTGGCTGGCCCAGCGTCAGGCGTACCTGTTCTTCCCGATGCTGACGCTGGAGGGACTGAGCCTGCACGTCGACAGCTTCAAGGGGCTGTTCCGTTCGCCGATGCGGTACCGGGCGATCGAGGCGGTACTGCTGGTCGTGCACGTGGCCGCGTACTTCGGCGTACTGTTCACCGTCCTGTCGCCGGTGAAGGCCCTGGTCTTCATCGCCGTACACCAGGGGTTGTGGGGTGTCTACATGGGCTGCTCGTTCGCGCCGAACCACAAGGGCATGCCGATGCTGACCGCGGAGGACGACCTGGACTTCCTGCGCAAGCAGGTGCTCACCTCGCGCAACGTACGGGGCAGCCGGCTGGTCGACTTCACCCTCGGCGGGCTCAACTACCAGATCGAGCACCACCTCTTCCCGAGCATGGCGCGGTCGAACCTGCGCAAGGCGCAGCCGATCGTCAAGGCGTACTGCGCCGAACAGGGCATCCCGTACGAGGAGACCGGACTCGTCGACTCGTACGCCCAGGCCCTGCGGCACCTGCACAGCGTGGGCGCCGAACTGCGCGCCGCTCGGTGACGCGACCCCGCTCGGTGGGTGGGCCGACCACGGTTGCCCTCCCCGGTCGGGAACGACGACGGTAAGGTCTGCCCCATGGCAGAGGTGCTGGACGCCGACGCGGTGCGCGGTGAGCTGGAGAAGTTGGACGGCTGGTCCGGCGACCCGGCGGTGATATCCCGTACGGCCGAGCTGGGCAGCTTTCCCGAGGCGATCGATGTGGTGAACCGGGTGGCGGCGGTGGCCGAGGAACTCGACCACCACCCCGACATCGACATCAGGTGGCGCACCGTGACCTTCCGGTGCGCCACCCACTCGGTTGGCGGAGTGACCCGGCGCGACTTCCAACTTGCCCAGCGTATTGACCAGATCCTCGGGGGAACGGCGTGAGATTCGAGATCAGCAAGGTCCTCGACGCGATCGAAGGCCGGGTCTGCACCGATCCGTCGCTCGCTCGGGCCGTACTCGACCTGGCCGAGGTGGTCCGCTACACGGACTTCGACGGCGGCCGTCCGGCCAGCATGCTCCGGCTCGGCATCGTCATCGACGCGCTCAGCCGGCAACTGGAGGAGGACAGCGTCCCGGTCTACCCGGTGGTCCACCGGGCTCTGCTCTCGGACGCCGACCTGACCTCGAACGAGCGGATGGTGGTCCGCCGCTGGGCCGACGACGGCCTGGTCGAGGTGCTGCCCAATCCGGTGGAGCGGATGCTGGAACTGGCCGACCTGCTCGGCCTGCCGGTGCTCAGCCGGATGCGGTTCGACGGCATGCTCGGGCGCTACCCGTGGCTGAACTCGCAGCCCGGCCGCCTGCTCGCCCCGGTGAGCGGCGCCAACGGACCGACCCTGGTGCCGCAGTCCGGTGGCAACGCGGTCTGGACCTCACCCGGCCCGTCCCCGACCGGGGCGAAGCTCCTGGCCCGGCTCTGGCGCTGCCCCGAGCCCGGCTGCGTGTTGTTCGGCGACGGTGGCGGTGGCGGCGGATCCTTCGCCGACCTGGCCCGCTCCGACCGCGAGCCGGGCGGACAGCCGCCACCGACGCTGCGGTCCGGCGCACCGAGCTGCCCCCGGCACGACCGGCGGCTCACCGACGCCGGCCCCCGGCCGGACACCGAGGTCCTGTCGGTCCGGGTCGGCGGCCAGGTACGCCGCCGGTTCGTGGTCTCCGCCGACCGCCCGGTGGTGGTCGGACGGGCACCGGAGGAGAGCGGCGGCATCATGCTCGGCCAGTGGTTGAGCGAGGAGGCCCGGCGCTGGATCAGCCGCAGCCACGTCCGGTTCGAACTGCGCGGCGGTGACCTGGTCGCCTACGACGTGAGCACCAACGGCTCGGGGATCCGGCCGGGCGGTTCGATGGACGAGGACGAGCGGATCGCGCTCACCCAGCAGGCCAACCGGGTGATGCGCGGCGGCGACTTCGTCGAGCTCTACCCCGGCGTCCAGGTGGGCTCCTCCGGCAACTGGACCTCCGGCGGCGTAATCAACCCGACCTCCGTCATGGCCGAAGCCCCCACCATGGCCATGCGCGTCATAGAACGCCCCTGACTCCCCGCCCGCCCTCCCCGCGGACTCCATCCCGCACCTGCGGGTCGCATGCCACAGTTGTAGAGAAAGAGTGGTTATCCGGCTACGGATAACCACTCTTTCTCTACAACAGGTGTCTCGAAGAAGAGGCGCCTCGGGTCAGGCGAGGATCTCGCGGAGTTGGGTGACGGCGAAGTCGAGTTCTTCGGGTTCCACCACCAGGGGCGGGGCCAGGCGGAGGGTGGAGCCGTGGGTGTCCTTGGCCAGGACACCGCGCTCGGCCAGCCGCTCGCACGCCTGCCGCCCGGTCATCAGGGACGGGTCGATGTCGATCCCCGCCCAGAGCCCGCGACCGCGTACGGCGACCAGGCCCTCGCCGATCAGCCCGTTGAGGGAGGCGTGCAGCCGGGCGCCCAGCTCGGCCGAGCGGCGCTGGAACTCGCCGGTGGCGAGCAGGCGTACGACCTCGGTGGCGACCGCGCAGGCCAGCGGGTTCCCGCCGAAGGTCGAGCCGTGCTCACCGGGGCGCAGCACACCGAGTACGGACCTGTCCGCGGCGACCGCGGAGACCGGCACGATGCCGCCCCCGAGCGCCTTGCCGAGCAGGTACATGTCCGGCCGGACACCCTCGTGGTCGAGGGCGAACGTGGTGCCGGTACGGCCCAGCCCGGACTGGATCTCGTCGGCGAGGAAGAGCACGTTCTGCTCGGTGCAGAGCTGACGTACGCCGGGCAGGTAGCCGACCGGCGGCACGACCACGCCCTGCTCACCCTGGATCGGTTCGAGCAGTACGGCGACGGTGTTCTCGTCGATCGCCTCGGCGAGCGCGGTCAGGTCCCCGTACGGCACGATCTTGAAACCGGGCGTGTACGGCCCGAAGTCGTTGCGGGCGTCCGGGTCGGTGGAGAAGCTGATGATGGTGGTGGTCCGGCCGTGGAAGTTACCGTCGGCGACCACGATGGTGGCCTTGCCCGCCGGTACGCCCTTGACCTGGTAGCCCCACTTGCGGGCGACCTTGATCGCGGTCTCGACCGCCTCGGCGCCGGTGTTCATCGGCAGGACGAGTTCGGTGCCGCAGAGGTCGGCCAGTTCGTGGCAGAAGGTGGCGAACTGGTCGTGGACGAAGGCGCGGCTGGTCAGGGTGAGCCGGTCGAGCTGTTCGTGCGCGGTGGCGATCAGCTTGGGGTGGCGGTGGCCGAAGTTGAGCGCGGAGTAGCCGGCCAGGCAGTCGAGGTAACGCTTGCCGTCGATGTCGGTCACCCAGGCGCCCTCGGCGGAGGAGATCACCACCGGCAGCGGGTGGTAGTTGTGCGCGGTCCAGCGTTCCGCGTCGCGTACCGCACCGGGGGTCAGCAGCATGTCGTCCACGATCACTTGCTTGCCTCTCGTTCCCGCAGCACCAGCGTGCAGCACTTCGGCCCGCCACCTGCCTTGAGCAGCTCCGACAAATCAACACCAATTGTGGTGTATCCGCGCTCGCGCAGCTTAGTTGCCAGGCCGGTGGCCTGGGCCGGAAGCACGACATTCCGACCGTCGCTGACCGCGTTCAGACCGAACACCTCGGCGTCCGCGAGGTCGGCCAGGACCGCGTCCGGAAAGAGCCGACGCAGTACGGCCCGACTCCCCGGCGAGAACGCCTCCGGCAGGTACGCCACGGTCCGGTCGTCGAGTACGCAGAGCGCGGTGTCCAGGTGATAGAAGCGCGGGTCGACCAGTTGCAGCGTCACCACCGGCCGGCCGAACACCTCCTGCAACTGGGCGTGCGCGGCATGCGCCGTACGGAACCCGGTGCCGGCCAGGAGTATCCCGTTGACGAGGAGGATGTCGCCCTCGCCCTCGTTGACGTACTTGGCCTCGTGCACCGGATACCCGGCCCGCTCGAACCACGACCGGTACGCCGGCGCCTCATCGGCCCGCTGCGGGTCACGGAACTGTACGGCGAGAACCTCCCCGTCCACCACGGTCGCCCCGTTCGCGGCGAAGACCATGTCGGGCAGGCCGGGCACCGGCTCGATCTCCTCGACCGTGTGCCCGAGATCGAGGAACGTTCGGCGGAGCGTCTCCCACTGCGCGATGGCGAGCGCCGGGTCGACCGGGGCGCTCGGGTCCATCCATGGGTTGATCGCGTACTCGACGGCAAAATATGTGGGCCGGCACATCAGGTAGTGGCGGCGGGTGGCATCCAGCGTCATGCCCTGCTCCCAGTGGTCGGGCGCGCCCGGCCAAGGTCGGCTCACGGGCTGGCGCGATACCCAACGCTATGCGGCAGGACCCGGCGGAAACCACTGGTGGAACTTGCGTCGTACCGTCGATCGTTGCGTCTGGACGGGGTACGAGCGGCGATTCGTTGCGTCCTGTGATCGCCGCCGCCCGAGGTCGCCCGGATGCGGGTTGGTGGTGCACCGTTGCGGGGGCGGCGCATCGCCGCCCCCGTCACCGAATGAGCCCTGGCGGTGAACCACCGCCGGTGAGCCAGGCCGGAGCGGTGAACCACCGCTCCGGCGTCATATGTGCCCCCTAGAACCGGTCCACAAACTGTGCGTCAAGCCACTCCCGGAAGCGCAGGACCCAGTCGCCGTCCGTGGTCGGCCAGGTGAACTGGCCGGTCATCGCAAGGATGCCGATGACCACCGCGGTGAGGCCGAGCCCCAGGCCGAGCAGCGCGTCGGACTTGCCGGCCACGTGCCGCCGGCTGGTGGCCGAGATGCCGCCGACACCGAGCAGCGCGCCGAGGGCGCCGACCGCGATGCCGTACCCGGCGAGGGTGCCGGTGAGCACGAAGAGGACGGAGGCGACGCCGAGGACGAGGCTGAGGGTGGCGAGCAGGCTGGCGCGCGGGCGGGGCCCTGCGGGCACCACCACCGGCGGTTCGCGGTCGGTCCGTTCGGTGTCGGTTGTCGTACCGTCATCGATCTTGTCCCCGGTCCGGCCGTCGGTCCGGTCGGTCCTGATGTCGGTCCGGTCGAGGTCGTCGCGGACCGGGCGGCCGTCGACCGTGGTGTCGTCGCCGCGCGGGCGGTCGAGCACCGGCGCGGTGGCCGTCCCGGCGGACGAGCTGCGGTACGTCGCCCGCTCGCTCGGCGGAGTCACCTCACCGGTACGCGCCCGCTCGCTCGCCGGCAGGACGGCGTCGCTGTGTGCGACCGCCCGATCCGTCGGTCGATCGGTGCCGAGCGGCGCGGTATCGCGTTCGTCGATCCGGCCGTCTGCGTTCTCGTCCCGCGTCGGTACGGTCACCGGTTCGGGTGCCTTCTCCGCGCGCCGCGAGAGCGAAGGAATTCTGACCACAACACACCTCCTGGTCGTAGCGCGGCTACCCAAACCCATCAGCCCGGCACCCACGCGGTCTACGTCACTCGAATTACCCCAACCCCCAACCCCCCAACCCCACCAGCCCGTTGATCATGAAGTTAGCGACCATTTTCTTGCGTGAATTCGTCGCTAACTTCATGATCAACGCACCAAATTGGAGGGTGGGGAGGGGTGGGTGGGGGAGGGTGGGGTTGTTTGGGGGGTGGGGTGGGTGGGGGATGTTGGGGAGAGTGTGCGGGTTTTGCGGGGGGCGGCGGGGCGTGGGCAGGTCACGTTCGTGGAGTTGTTCTTCGACCTGATCTACGTACTCGGGGTCACGCAGTTGACCCACCTGCTCATCACGCACCTGACCCCGCTCGGGGTGTTGCAGACCCTGCTGCTGTTGCTCGCGCTCTGGTTCGCCTGGGTGGACACCTCCTGGGTGACCAACTGGTTCGACCCGAACCAGCTCGGCGTACGGCTGATGCTGGTGGTCCTGATGCTGCTCAGCCTGATCATCTCGGCGTCGGTGCCGGAGGCGTACGGAGAGCGGGGCATCTGGGTCGCCGGGGCGTACGCGGCGATCCAGGTGGGGCGGAACGTTTTTGTCGTACTCGCGCTCGGCCGCGCGGGGGCGAACGAGTCGCCCGAGCAGAGAAGCCAGCGACTCGGACTACGGCTGAACTTCGAGCGCCTGCTGTTGTGGAAGTCGGTGTCCAGCGCGCTCTGGGTGGCGGGCGGTCTTTCGCACGGCTCGGTGCGACTCATGTTCTGGGCGATCGCGGTGGTGATCGAATACTGTGGCGCCGCCGCCGGTTTCTACGTTCCCCGGCTGGGCAGATCCACCCCGGCCGACTGGCCCATCAGCGGTCGGCACCTGGCCGAACGCGGCCAACTGTTCATCCTGATCGCGCTCGGCGAATCCATTCTGATCACCGGTACGGTATTCGGCGAACGGCCCGCCGTGGCGCCGCACCTGCTTGCCTTTGTCGTGTCGTTCCTCGGCAGCGTGGCGCTCTGGTGGCTCTATTTCGACCGCAGCGCCGAGGCGGCCAGTGCGGCGATCGACCAATCCGAGGATCCGGGGCGGATCGGCCGATCCGCGTTCACCTACTTCCAGTTGCCGATGGTCGCCGGCATCATCGTCGCGGCGGTCGGGGACGAGCTGGTGATCGCCCACCCGGACGGCCATTCCGGGTGGGCCACGATCGTCACCGTGCTCGGCGGACCGGCCCTGTTCCTCGCCGGTCACGCGTTGTTCAAACACTCCGTCTTCGGCGGGGTGTCGAAGCCCCGGGTGGTCGCGTTCGCTGTGCTGGCGGCCCTGGTGCCGGTGGGCCTGGTGGTTCCGCCCCTGGTCCTGTCCCTGCTCGCCACCCTGGTCGTGGCGGGCGTCGGGGTCTGGGACTCGCTCCTGCCGGCCCACCACGCCCCCGCGACCACCTGAGCGCCGCAGCGCCCCCGCGACCACCTGAGCGCCGCAGCGCCCACGCGCAGGCACCGGCGCCGTGAACCGTCCGCTCAGGGCTGGTTGTCGGCGCGGCGGATCGGCATGAAGGTCGGCGGCCGATCGGTGGTCAGGAAGCCGGTGATCAGGCGCAGGCACAGGTCGGGGTGTTCGAACAGGAGCAGGTGCGAGGCGGCCGGGACGATCGCCAACTCGCCGTGGCGCAGCCCCCGGTACAACTCGACGGTGTGGTCCAGGGTCACCAGGTCGTCGTCACCGGCCAGCACCAGGGTCCGGCACGTCACCTCACCCAGGTCGGCGACGGTCAGGCCGGGTTCGTCGGCCACCGCCCGCGCGATCTTGTCGATCACCACCGGGAAGTGGTCCGCGCCGTCGGGGGAAACCTCGGCGTACGCCTCGACGAGCTGCGCCGGCGGTTCGCCACCGGCGGTCGGCCGGAAGATCAGCCCGTCGGCGTGGAAGGCGGCGCTGACCAGCACCAGCCGCTCGACCAGATCCGGGCGCCTCAGCGCGACCAGCAGCGCGACGCTCGCCCCGGCGCTGTACCCGACCAGCCGGGCCGGGCCACCCACCACCCGGTCGAGGAAGGCGATCATGTCCTGCGCCATCAGCTCGGCGGTGATCGGGCCGAGCACGTCCGCCGTGTGGCCGTGCCCCCGGCGATCGGGCAGGAAGAGGTGGAACCGCGAGGCCAGGGCGTCGAGGTTGCCGGTGAAGCTCCGGCTGTCGGTCAGCCCACCGTGCAGGAGCAGCACCGGTTCACCGTTGCCGCGCTCGTCGTACCAGGTCTTGACGCCGTTGCAGTCCGCGTGGTTCGCCATCGGGTGCCGCCTCTCCTACTGTCGATTCACCGGGTAGTACGACGCGGCGGGGCGGGATTCATCGGTCAGCGCGCGGACGGTTGTCCGGGCAGGCCGAACAGCGGGAACAGCCGGTCTGGGTCGAGGTAGGTCGTGGTCTCGGTGATCAGCCCGGCGGAGACCTCGAGGACGAGCAGGGCGAACGGCCGGTACGCGCCATCCGGGTCGGTCGGCTGGTACTGGCCGAAGGCCGGTGACCCGTTCGCCACCGTCGGCACCAGTCGTGCGCCGGCACAGGGCGCACCGGCGGCGAGCAGCACCCGACGGATCTCGTCCCGACCACGCAGCCACCAGGCGAACGGCGGCATCGACATGGTCGCGTCCTCGTGCAGGAGCGCGACCAGGGTTTCCACGTCATACCGTTCGAAGGCGGCGCAGTAGCGGGCGAGCAGGTCCCGGTCCGCCGGGTCGGCGGGACGTGGCGGTGCCGTCTGCCCGGCCAGGGTCGTACGGGCCCGTTGCAGGGCGCTGTTGACCGAGGCGACACTGCTGTCGAGCAGGTGGGCGACCTCGTCGGCCCTCCAGCAGAGCACGTCGCGCAGGATCAGCACCGCCCGCTGCCGGGGCGGAAGCCGTTGCAGGGCGGCGACGAAGGCCAGCCGGATCGTCTCCCGCCCGACGGCCACCTCGGCCGGATCGCCCCCGTCCGGCAGTACCCGGTGGTCGGGCACCGGCTGCACCCACGCCTGCTCCGGCAGCGGTACGCCGAGCGGGGCGCCCGCGTACGCCGGGGGGTTGAGGTCCATCGCACGGGCCCGGCGCTGGCTGCTGCGTTGCATGTCCAGGCACACGTTGGTGGCGATGGTGTAGAGCCACGACCGCAGGGGTGCGCGATCCTCGTCGTACCGGTCACGGTGTTGCCAGGCCCGCAGCAGGGTCTCCTGCACGGCGTCCTCGGCCTCGAACGCCGAGCCCAGCATCCGGTAGCAGTAGCCGGTCAGGGGCACCCGGAACTGCTCCAGCCGCAGCTCGACGGTCATCGGTTCCGGTCCGGTCCGCACCTTGGCGACAATAGACCAGCACCCCCGGCTGCGAAATCCGATCGATGGTCCTACACCCCGGTAGGCGGTTCCGGCGGGCGGAATGTCCGGGCGTGGACTTCGAACCATTCGCCGAATGGTGAGCGTTGTCACGGGGATCATCCGTCGTGCCCGCGTCGACTCGCGATCGAGTCCTGTCGAATTAGGGACCGAGTCACTTCCCGAAAGGGTCGACTCCAGTGGGGGAATGACCGAAATGCGGCACAAGATCATCACCGTACGCACCCACCTCGTCGGCGAGCGGTCAGTCAAGATCCACCGTACGGTGGAGGTCGGGGAGCGGCCCCGCAGCGTCCCTATGCTGGGGCGGGAGTGCGGGCGGGCGACTGCTGCGCAGACTCCGCGCGCTCCAGCAGCACACTGGTAAACACCCGGGCACCATCCGGGGGGAAAGGCAACACGATGACCGATTTCGCCACACGTACCTGGGACGGCATGACCATCCCGGTTGCCGGCACCTATCTACTCGATCAGGCGCACAAGCGGATCGGTTTCCTGGCCCGACACATGATGGTGAGCCCCGTACGCGGTGAGTTCAGCGAGGCGACCGCGCAGATTTTCGTGGGCGACGACCCGTTGACCTCCTCCGTGACGGCGACCATCCGGGCGGCGAGCATCACCACCGGGAGCGTCGACCGGGACACGCACCTGAGTAGTGCCGATTTTCTCGACGTGGAGCGCTACCCGACGCTCGAATACCGGAGTACGGGCATCAGGTGGCAGGGCAACGAGGATCCGATCTTCCAATGGGCCCGATTGAGAAACCACCGGCTGGGCCAGCGGGGCAGAACCCAGAACGTACCGCAGCAGTCCGCGAACACACCCGGACGGTTCGGGCTCACCGGCGAGTTGACGGTCAAGGGAATCACTCGTGCGGTCGATCTCCAGGTGGAGTTCGGCGGTGCCCGTCGTGATCCGTACGGGCAGGACATCTTCGGATTCAGCGCGACCGCGGAAATCAACCGCGAAGACTACGGCCTGCTGTGGAATGTGGCACTCGAAAGTGGTGGAGTTCTGGTCGGCAAGACCGTACGGATCGAAATCGCCGGCGAGGCCATCCGCCAGTCCTGAACCGCCCGACTCGGTCGCCGCACCGACCCGTGCTACTCGAACACCGCCTGGCCGGTGTCGATCCACACGTTGCTCCGCTCCCAGGTCAGCCCTCGGTGGTCGAGTCGTGCGATGACGCCAAAGACGCTGTCGCGGCCGAAGCTGTTCCGACGGAACACGATGTTCTCCGCGTCCAGGTCGGGGGGCACGTCGATGGCGTAGTTTCCGCCGTTGCAGTAGTTGTCCTCGAAGAGCAGGTCGCTCACCGGCCCACTCGTGGAACTGAGGGACAGGCAGGCGTTCATCGCGTCGTCCCTGCTTTCCCGATAGGCGTCCAAGCGGTTGTGTCGTACGAGGATCCCTGACCCTCCGGTGGTCGCCAGGGTGTCGTTGTGGGAGCCCGGTAGTTTCGCCAGGTCATGGATCCAGGAGTCGACCACGGTGGTCTGGGATCCGAGCTTGGGCCCGTCGACCACGTCGTGGACGTCGACCCGATGGAGGGTGTAGTTGTCGCCGTAGGTGCTGCCCCCACCCTGTCCCTGGCCGTCGATCTCGACGTCCTCGACCAGGAGGTTCGTGGCCCCGCCGAAGGTTCGAATCGCCGGACGTCCCGTGCAGGTGATCCTCGATCGCCGGATCACGACATCGTTCGCGTGGACGTTCACCGGCCCGGTGATATCGAGGTTCGACAGGATCTGACCGTCCACGGTCAGATCCAGCGGGCCCGAGGGCATGAGTGCGGTGCCGGCGGGGACGCCGGTGGTGGCGGGGCCCGGCCAGTAGGTCAACGAGTTCGGTAGTACGGACATGACTTCTCCTAAGAGGCCGATGAACGCATGGGCCGGCACGTCGTTACGTGCCGGCCGATGGCACCGTCGTGCTGATCGAGGTACCTCGGCTGCTGGCGATCGACCGTGGAGACCGCCATCGCGAAGCGCGCCCGGCGAGCCGGGGCTGTTCCGTGGGTCGGTCGTATGGGACCAGGAGCCGTGCCTTAACTAGACGGTACCTCCCGCCGGACGTTTGTCCAGGTCAGGGGCATGCCACATCGGTCAATGGCCCTTACGGTCACCGCTTGTAGTCAGACAGTGGACACAACCCGCGACCCGACGAGCGACCCGACCGGTGATCAGTTGTAGGCGTCGGTGTTCTGTACCTTGCCGAACCGAGGGAAGATCCTCTCGACGGTGAAGTTGTGCTCGTCGGCGTCGAGGGCGGACATCGCGTCGGCGACGAATTCCACCTCGTATCCGTGATCGCTGGCCGCCCGCGCGGTGGACTCCACCCCCATCGTCGTGACCAGTCCGGCGAACACCAACGTGTCGACGCCACGGCCCCGCAACTGCGCGTCCAGGTCGGTGTTGTGGAACGCGCCGACGGTGCGCTTGACCACCACGATGTCGCCGTCCTGTACCAGCCCGTCCACCAGGTCGCTGCCCGGCGGCTGCTCGGCCACGTTCGGCCGTTCAACCCGTACCAGCGCCACCGGAAGTCCGTTGGCCCGGAAAACGTCGGCCAGCCGACGGCAGCGGGCCAGCACCTCCTCACCCGTGTGCGGCGCCACGGGCAGCGCGACGATTCGTGGCATCAGGTCGATCAGCACCAACGCGGACGTCATGGAGTAGATCTTTCCACCTGCCGCCGTTCGTCCGGCGTCACCGTGGGACGGCGGCGCGGAGGAGTCGGAGTTGACCGATCTCGGCGGCGTTTTTCATGAGTTCGGCGTTGAGCCAGGCGAGCATGTGGGCGAGGGTGTGCTCGGGGTCGTGCTGCCAGGGAAACGGTGCGGTGTGGTCGAGGTCGGCCTCGGTGAGCCCGTCGAGTACGGACAGCCACTCCGTACGCAGATCGCGCAACCACGTCACCGTCGGCTCGCCCGCGCCGGGCCAGTGGATCTCGGTGCGGTCGGGTGGGGTGTCGCCTCGGGCGTGTCCGATGGCCGTGGTCCACCACCAGCCGATGTGCCAGGTGAGCCAGCCGATCGTCGGGACCGGGATCGGATCCGGCTCGGCGTCCGCCCAGTCCGGCACCCAGCGGCCGTCGACGGTCGGCCGAACCGTCCAGCAGTGTGCGGCGGGCTCCCAGAGGAAGTCCGCCGGCTCCAGCCGTTCCAGGTGGTATTCGAACAGCGACCAGGTCAGGTCGAACTGCCAACGTAGAAGACCAACACGGGTTACCGGCACCCGGCGATCGTTGCACCAACGTGAGCGCCGGTCGAACGGGTTCCGTTCGCACGTAATGTCGTACCAGGGGGAGAGCCTGGTCGCCGGAAGTGGGGTTCGGATGACAGTGGGGTTCCGGGTGAAGTGGGATGACGTGCTCGACTACTGCCTGGCCAAGCCGGGCGCGTGGCGGGACGAGCCGTGGGAGACCGACGTGGTGGCGAAGGTCGGCTCCAAGATCTTCGCGTTTCTCGGCGGGGAGTCGGGATCGACCGTCGGGGTGAAGTGCGGCCCCAACCGGGAGGTGGCCGACGAGTGGCTGCTGCGCTACCCGCACGACGCGACCGTCATGCCGTACATCGGGCGGTACGGCTGGAACAGCCTGCGGATCGGCGGTGTGATCCCCTGCGACGAGCTGTTCGAGGCGATCGACGCCTCCTACGACGTGGTGGTCGCGAAGCTCCCTCGCATCGAACGTCCGACCACCGTCTGACCTCCTCCACACGGCAGACGCAACCCATCTGGGCTGCGACTACCGGGGCTTGGCGGACTCCCAGACCCGGCTGCTCTCCCGGCGTTCGTGCTCGGCGAGCTGCGCCCGGAGCCAGACCCGGTCGTCGCCGGTGATCGCCACCTGCCCCTCGCCGAGATCGGCGCACATGGCCAGATCCGGATACGCGATCACCAGGTCACCGAGGAAGGCCAGGCAGAGATCGTCGGCGTCGTAGCCGCGCCCGTCCAGCACGTCGTAGGCGCCCTCGTCCAGGCTGACCCGGGCCACCGGCCGTACCCCGTCCAGGACCGCCCTGGTGGTCAACGCCCACGAGTCCGGGCCGACGGGGAAGGGGAATCCCGGTTCCAACTCGCCGACCAGCCGCCACGCCCCGGCCGGGTGTTCGGAGACGGGCAGCCACGCGAACGCCTGCCGGTTGCGGCTGCTCGGGGTCGCCCGGTCGTCCCACGGCCACCGTCCCTCCCGGTCCGGCCAGACCAACTGCTGTACGGGCACGGCGACGCCGCCGTAGAAGCGGTGTGCGGTGCCGAACAGCGAATCCCGCCACGAGTCGTCGACCGGCCGCAACTGGGTGGCGAAGCCCTCCAGCACACCTTCGAAGGGTTCTCCCGGCTCCGGCCAGCCCCGGTCCCGCCCCAGCGCCACGCAGGCGTTGAGCCAGTGCTGCATGCCCTCGCCGTCGAGGCCGAACATCACGATCTCGGGCCGCCGGAACGTGTGCCACAGCCCGACCGTGTACGCGAACTCGACCGCGCCACCGCCGATCCGCAGCGCCGACCAGCCGTGCTTGCGGATCGTGTCGAGGATCCGACCGTCCCCGGCCGCGGGATCGTCGGCGCAGATCAGGCAGGGGCACGGGGATTCGAGCACCGGCCGACTCTACCGATGGCCGGCAGGTCGCCGCCCCGCGACCGCTTGTCAGGTGCCGGCCGGTGGGTTGAGCGACTGGAACCGGCGGAGCAGTTCCTGCGCGGGCTTGCTGTCCGGGTCGAAGGTGAACATTTCGGTGTCGGCCACGGCCGGGGAGAGCAGCAGCCCGTTGTGGCACTGGAAGCAGAACGCCGCCTCGGCGAGCACGGTCCGCCCCCGGCGCAGGCGGATCCCGTACACGGGCATGAAACACCGCATCTGATCCGACTCGGGCAGGGCCGCCACGAGTCCGAGCACCTCGTTGACCCGCTCGTCGTCCCAGGTGCCGATGATGTCGCCGGGAACCTCGTCCCACCCGCCCCAGTGCGCGTCGCGGTCGAGGCGGACCGCGATCACGTCGATCTCGCGTACGTTCTGTGCGCCTTCGATCACTGGCATGAACGCATCCTGCCCGATCGGGTCGGCAAAGGGCTACGTCGGGTTTCGGCGTGGGTGGGGGCGACCGGGTCCGAGCTCTCGCGTGCCCCGGCTCTGACCGTACGTACCTGTCGCGGGTGGCGGGCGAGCCGGATACTACGACGAGTTTCATACGGCACCGGAGCACCGCCGAGCAGCCGTTACCGCGGGGTACGCAATGATGCCTATGTTGTTGCGCGCTCCCAACTGGAGGTCACCGGTGTCCCCTCGTTCCCCCCGGGTGAACGTACAGATGCGTCATCGGTCCCAGGAGCGGATCATCGGCGCGGCGTTGGAGGTCTTCGCCGCGCACGGGTACGAGGGCGCGACCATCTCGCAGATCACCGAGCGTGCGGCGGTGTCCCGAGGGTTGATCTCCTACTATTTCGCCTCGAAACGCGACCTGCTGGAGGCGGTGCTCGGCCGTTGGCTGGACGCCACCCTCGGGATGCTGGACGACCAGGGTCCCGAGGCGTCGCCCGACGAGCTGCTCGCCACGGTGATCGACCGGGCGGTGTACGGCGCCCGGGGCAGCCTCGACACCCAGCGGCTGATGCTCTGCCTGATGCTCCAGCCCGGCACCCGAGAGGTCTTCGCCCGGGTGGAGCGGTCGCGGGAGGTCGCCGTACGGGCGTTCGAGGACCGGCTGCGGGCGATCTTCGCGGCTCGCGGGGCGGCCGACCCGGCGGTCGAGGAGGTGCTGTTGCGCAGCCTGCTCGAAGGTGCGATCTACAAGCTCGCCGTATACGAGGACACCTATCCGCTGGCCGAGGTCCGGAGCCGGCTGTACGCGATCTACCAGCTCGGGGAGCCCGGTCCACTACCGTTGCCGCCAAACGCTTTCCGGGGCGGGGAGCGGTTGCGCGCCCCCGGCTGAGCAGTGGACTTGCCAACGGGTTGTTGACTAGCTGATGATCAGGCTCGTAGGGTCGAGTCGACAATGGACTGGACGGACGTACAGTCAAAGTCGATGAACCCCAGTGTCCCCTCGCGCCTCCGCCATGGCCGGGGGGACACTGGTTCGTCCCGACCCGGGGGATGGGCCGGGTCCGGCACCAGGCGTCTAGGCTTGCTGGTCATGCCCGAGGGACACACGATCCACCGGCTCGCGGCGCGTCACCGGACGCTCTTCGCGGGCGACAAGGTGCTGGTCGACAGCCCTCAGGGGCGGTTCGCCGAGGGCGCGGCCCTGCTCTCCGGCACGGTCCTGGACGAGACCGAGGCGTACGGCAAGCACCTGCTGCACCACTACGCAAGCGGCGTCAGCCTGCACGTGCACCTGGGGCTCTACGGCAAGTTCGCCGACGGCGACGGTGAGCCGCCGGCACCGGTGGGGCAGGTCCGGCTCCGGCTGACCACCGACCGGCACTGGCTGGAACTTCGTGGTCCGACCGCCTGCGAACTGCTCACCCCGCCCGAGGTCGACGCGCTGCGACACCGGCTCGGCGCCGACCCGCTGCGGGCCGACGCCGACCCGGATCCGGCGTACGCGCGGATCGCTCGGAGCCCGACGCCACTCGCCGCGCTGCTGCTGGACCAGACGATCGTGGCCGGCACCGGGCTGATCTTCGTGACCGAGGCGCTCTTCCGGGCCGGGACACATCCGCGTACGCCGGGCCGGCAGTTGACCCCTACCGGCTGGGCGGCGCTCTGGACCGACCTCGGCCGGCTGATGCGTACGGCGGTGGGCACCGGCCGGATCGACACCGTGCACGACCGGCACCTGCCGGAGGCGATGGGCCGCCCGCCCCGGGTCGACCGGCACGGTGGCGAGGTGTACGTCTACCGCCGCGCCGGCCAGCCCTGCCACGTCTGCGGTACGCCCGTCCACCAGGCCGAACTGGTCGGTCGCAACCTGTACTGGTGCCCGACCTGCCAGCCCGGCTAGCCGTTCGGCTGTCTGATCACGCCGGATTTTGTATGTTATGAGGTGATACCAAGACAGCCAGGGTGCCAGCGCCTCCTCTTCCGGTCCGGCGTGCCTAGGAGGCGTACGCCGTGACGTCGAGCCCGCTACCCCGGATCCTCCGCAAGGGTGACGAGCCCAAGTACCCGACGTTCCTGGAACTCTTCTTCGACCTGGTCTACATCTTCATCTTTTCCCGGATCGCGGGAGCCCTGGCCGCCGATCCCACCCCGACCACCGGGGCGCAGATGGCGGTGGTGCTGCTCGCCGTGTGGTGGGTCTGGGTGCTGACCGCGTGGCTGACCGACCTGTTCAACCCGCAGTTGCCGATCATCCAGGCCACCGTCCTGCTGGTCATGTTCGGCACCCTGGTCATGGCGGTCACCACACCGCGCGCGTTCGGCGAGCAGGGATGGATCTTCGTTATCGGCTACTTCGGCATCCACATCGTGCGGGACGCGGTGCTGATCCCCGGCACCCGGGTGAACCGGGCGATCCAGGCCCGGAGCATCCGGGTGTTCTTCTGGTTCGGCGTCACCGGCCCGCTCTGGGTGGCAGGGGTGCTGGTCGACGGTACGGCCCGACTGGTGCTCTGGGCCGTCGCGGTGGCGCTGGATCTCGGCTCGGCCCGGATCGGCTGGCCGACGCCGAGACTCGGGCGGACGGAACTGGCCAGCCAGATCTTCACCGGCACCCACCTCGCCGAGCGGCACCGGGAGATCTGCATCATCGCGCTCGGTGAGCTGATCCTGAGCATCGGGATAGAGCTCTCGGCCAGCGACTACGAGGTCGGCCGTGTGGTGGCCTGCGCGGTGGCGTTCGCCACCGCGGTGCTGCTGTTCCAGATGTACTTCCACCGCGTCCGGCAGCTCCTGGCGCCGCGCAACGTCGGCCTGGTGGAGCGGGTCCGGTCCGGCACCTCCACCTCGTACACCCACCTGGTCATGGTGGCGGGGGTCGTGGTCATCTCGGCCGGCAACATCCTCGTCATCGGACGCCCGTTCGGCGAAGCCCCCACGAGCTGGATCGTCATGATCCTCAGCGGACCCGCGTTGTTCCTGCTCGGCGGCTGTCTGTTCGATTTCGTGGTGACCGGCGCGATCCTCTGGTCCCGTGCGATCGCGATAGTCGTACTCGGCGCCGTCGGGCCGGCGATGCCGCTCCTGCCGCCGCTCGCCATCACCATCGTGGCCAACCTGGTCCTGCTGCTGACGCTGCTCGTCGAGACGGTGGCCCGGCGGGTCAGCCCAGTACCGGCGGCGTCGGGGAGCGGGGGTGGGCCCGGTTCATGACGAGGTTCGCCACCGCGATCAGGGACAGGATGACCATGACGAGGAGGGCCGTCTCGATCATCGACAGCAACTGGACCACGGGGGCCGCCGCGACGAGCAGGACCAGGCCGACCGGCCGGGACCGGGACACCCGCCGGAACACGATGTAGTCGAGCATCCCGCGGCCGATCAGGAACAGGGCCGAACCGCCGAGGATGGACGCCGCCCAGGGCGCCGGGGTCTCCTCGAAGGGGTGCTCGATGACGAACTGCCCGGCGGCGGCCGTACCGACGATGCCGGCCACCATGATCAGGTGCGCGACCGCGGTGAACTGGCTCAGCCGTGAGGGGTCGTCCGACCGGGCGATGGCGACGGTCATCATCTCACCGGCGCGGTAGATGTAGATCCGCCACAGGAGCACCGTGATCACGAAGACGACCACGAGCGACCATGCCTGGTCGATGCTTTGCGTCCTCGGCTCGCTGAAGGAGGCTCCGGCCACGAAGATCGATGTTCCGAGGGCGATGATGACGAACCTCCGGTAGCGCTCGGCCAGCCGCTCCCCGGCCAGCCGCCGTCTCCGGTGGCGACGGGTGCGCGACGTGAGGCCGGGCCAGCCGAGCACGACACCGGTGTACTCGATTCCGACCGCGACCGCCCAGAGCACCGCTCGGGCCGTACCGGTGAGCAGACCGCCGATGATCCAGCCGATCCCGGCGACGCCCTCCCAGAGAAGGATCCAGCGACGGGAATCCCTCAGCTCCGGGCCGGGCGCGCCCGTGCTCAGGTTGTAGAGGATCGACCCGAGGTGGATAAGCACGTAGGTGATCGCGAACAACAGACCACGGCTGCCGTACGCGTCGGGCACCGTGGCCGCCAGCAGCAGGCTGCCGGCCATCGCCCAGATCACCTGCGGCTGTGCCATCGGCCGGCTCAAATCGGCCGTGCTGCCCGTCCACGCGGTCAGCACCCAGATCAGCGCGAACGCCAGCAGCAGCACCAGGACCTGACCGGCCACCGCCCAGGTCATCCGGTGCACCAGCTTGTCGGCGAGCGAGAGCAGCGCGAAGACGTAGACCAGGTCGAAGAAGAGTTCCAGGAACGCCGGCCGTTCCGCTTCCTGCGCGGACGTCTCCGCCTCGGTGCTGCCATCCGTCGCCATCGACCACCCCCGCCCGTCCGGTCCGCCGCCGTCCCAGCAACCCGACGATAAGGGGAGAAGAGTGTCGGTGTGGGGCGAACCGGTCCGGGCTGGGGGATCGGCTAGTCGCCCAGGCGGCGGATGTCTCCGTACGCCCGGTAGAAGCCGCCCCGGCCGGACTCCCGGACCTCCGGGACCAGATAGCGGGCCCGCGGCTCCCGGATGCCCTTCGGGAACTGCACCAGCCAGTCCCGCCGGAAACCCGGCGAGAGTACGTGGATACGCAGCCGCCCGCCCTCCTCGACGCACTCCACCAGGACCCCGTCGCCCGCGTCGTGGGTCACCTCGACCGTGGTCGACACCGCCACGGCGGGCATCCGGGGCGGCGCCTTCACGTCCACCACGGTCGGCACGGTGCCCTGCTCGGCCGCCCGGATCGCCGCCTCGCTCGCGTCGACGCAGGCCAGCGTCCCGCTGGTGGTGACCAGGTAGAGCCGCTGCTCGTGGTACTGCATCGAGTAGGCCGACCCGCACCCGGTGCCGAGCTTCCACAGCCGGTTGCCGGCGGCGTCGAAGCAGTAGATCGACGAGTGGCTGTCCCCGGCGAAGACGAACTCGCCGTCGGCCGAGGTGGCGCAGGAGTAGACCGGGGCGTCGCAGCGGTAGGTCCGCTCGAACCGGCCGGTCTTGCTCAACCGGGCCACCTGGTTGGTGGCGGTGCCCGCGTAGAGGCTGTCCGGCTCCTGCCAGCCGAACAGCACCGCCCCGGTGGACTGGTGCCACACCTCGCGCCCGGTACGCCAGTCGTAGCTGGTCACCCCGCGGGAGTGCCCGTGATGTACGGCGTCCGCGTCGCAGCGGACCATCCAACCGGACGACCCGTTGCCCTGCCGCCGCCAGAGGAACTCGTCCTCGTGGTCGATGCTGGCGATCCCGCCGCCGGAATCGGAGACACCGAGCACCCCGTCGTGGATGTCCAGCCAGTAGATGTCGATGTCGTCGGCGATCCGGTACGCCAACCGGGGCACCTTGCCGGAGATGTCGTACACGTTGCCGTCGTCGCAGCCGGCGTACCGCCAGTCGTCGTCGGCGACGATGCACTTCACCCCGTCCGGCAGCCGGTACTGCTGCATCACCTCGGCGTCGTGGTTCAACGCGGTGATCACCCCGTGCTCGTTGCCGACCAGGCAGCCGTACCGGTCGACGAAGATGCCGAACGCCGGTGCGCCGGAGTCGTAACGCCACAGCACCGGGGCCCGCCGGGCGGTGGACCGGACACTGGCGATCTGGCGGCGCGAGACGCTGCGCTTCTGCCGCTGCCCCGGGACGGCCGGGGCGTAACCCTTGCGTACCTTCTCGCCGACCTTGCGGGACGCCTCCAGGCGGGCCCGCTCGGCACTGGCGAAACTGCTCCGCTTGACCTGCCCGGTGTCGCCGATCCGGCCGTACCGGATCGTCAGGTCCGGTCCGTCGACGGTCACCTCGTAGAACTTGTGCGAGGCGCCGTCGGTCTCGGACAGCTCGAGATACGTCGTCTCCTGCGGCATCGGCCGTTACCTCCGGGGGTGGCGTGACTGGCGCCGGCGGGGGCACCGGGCGCATCGACCGACCACACCGTAGAGACGGGGACCGACAAAGTCAGCGCAGGGGGTGCAGCTTGTCGACCGCCTTGCGGGCCGCGACCAGGACGGGGTCCCAGACCGGGGAGTACGGCGGTGCGTAACCGAGGTCGAGCATCGACATCTCGTCCACCGTCATCTTGTTCCACAGCGCCACGGCCAGGGTGTCGATCCGCTTCGCCGACCCGGACCGGCCGACGATCTGCGCGCCGAGCAGCCGTCCGGTGCCCCGCTCCGCGGTCAGCTTGACCGTCATCGGGGCGGCGTCGGGAAAGTAGCCGGCGGTGTTGGTCGACTCCACGGTGACCGTGATGAACTCGAACCCGGCGATCCGGGCCTCCGGCTCCAGCAGGCCGGTCCGGGCCACCTCCAGGTCGCACACCCTGGTCACGGCGGTGCCGACCACCCCGAGGAAGGTGGCGTACCCGCCGCCGATGTTGATGCCGGCCACCCGGCCCTGCTTGTTGGCGTGGGTGCCCAGCGGGACGTAGACCGGTTGGCCGGTCGTCTTGTGCAGCGTCTCGACGCAGTCGCCGGCCGCCCAGACCCCGGGTACGCCGATGACCCGCATCCGCAGGTCGGTACGGATTCCGCCGGTCGGGCCGATCGGCAGCCCGGCATCGGCGGCGAGCCGGACGTTCGGCCGTACGCCGGTGCCGAGCACGACCACGTCCGCCGGGATCGTGGTGTCGTCGGTCCGTACGCCGGTGACCCGGCCCTGTTCGGTGCTGAGCCCGGTGATGCCCACCCCGGTACGGACGTCGATCCCGAGCCCGACCAGGGCGTCGCGGACCAGCCGGCCCATGTCCGGGTCGACGGTCGACATCGGCTGCTCGCCCCGCTCGACCAGGATCACCGAGAGCCCGCGTTCGATCATCGCCTCGGCCATCTCGACCCCGATGTAGCCGCCGCCGACGACCACGGCCCGCTTCGGTTTCGGGTCACCGTCCAGCCAGTGGCGCAGGGCCTTGCCGTCGTCCAGGGTCTGCACCCCGAACACCCCGCCCGCTTCGGTACGCGCCCAGTGGGGAACGGTCGGCACCGCCCCGGCCGCGTACACCAGGTCGTCGAAGCCCTCCCGGACCTCGCGCCCGCCGTTCTCCAGGTCCCGCGCGACCACCTCGCGGCGCTCCAGGTCGATCCGGGTGACCTCGTGCCGGATCCGGACGTCGATCTGGTGGTCCCTGCGGTGCGTCTCCGGATCGCGGGTGATCAACTCCTCGTAGTCGACCAACCCGCTGATCCAGTACGGGATGCCGCAGGCCGAGTACGACGTGAAGTGTCCCCGCTCGAACGCGATGATCTCCAGGTCGTCCCGGTCCCGCCGACGCCGTGCCTGGGATGCGGCGGACATCCCTGCCGCATCCCCACCGATCACGATCAGCCGATCAGCCATGGCTTATTGTCACCGCTCGAAGGCGTCGCCGCGGGTCTGCCGCGCAAGGTCGGCGACAACGTCGGAGAGTTCACCCCGGCGCGCGTACGCCGCCCGCTGCCGGGTCGCGCCGGTACCCTCCTTGCGCAGCCGGTCCAGCAGGTCGGAGATCTCCGACAGGTCACCGTGCCGCTCCAGTTCCGGGGTGACCTTCTCGACCAGCCTGTCCAGGAGTTGCCAGGCAGGCAGGGTGCCGCCGCGTACCGGGTCGACGGCGAGGCCGTCCAGTCCGTCGTGCGCCGCCCGCCAGTGCGCGGCGGTGAGCAGGTGGTGATCGATCCGGATCGGTTCCCGGCCCTGTTCGATGTCGGTCAGCGCGGTGCCGACCAGCGACCGGACCAGCCCCGCCACCAGGATGGTGTCGTCCAGACTCGGGCACACGTCACCGATCCGGATCTCCACCGTCGGATAGTGGGCGGAGAGGCGGGCGTACCAGTAGACCATTCCCTCGTCGAGGAGCATGCCGGTCGCCACGAGCTGGTCGACCAGCCACTGGTAGTGCGCGTACGACTCCAGCCAGGGGGTGGGCGCGACCGAGGGCCAGCGCTCCCAGAGCACCGAACGCCAGCTCGCGTACCCGGTGTCCTGGCCGTTGTGGAACGGCGAGTTGGTGGTCACGGCGTGCAGGATCGGCAGCCACGGCCGCAGGTGGTTGAGCACCTGCACCCCGGTCTCGGGGTCGGGGATGCCGACGTGCACGTGCATCCCGTTGTTGCCGGGACCGTCGACCAGCGGACCGAACTGCTCCACCATCCGGTGGAACCGGGGGTTGTCGAACACCGGTGGTATCGGTCCGTCGACCAGCCCGGCGCCGACCGCGACCAGGCGTACGCCGGCCGCGTCGGCCGCGTTGGCGAGCCCTGCGCGGAGCAGCCCGAGCGAGTGCCGCAGCGCGCCCAGTTCCAGTCCAGGCGGGCTGCCGATCTCGATCTGGCTGGTCTGGAACTCGTGCTGCACCTGCCCCCGCAGGTCGTCCGGCACGTGCTCGAACACCCGGTCCACCGCGGGTACGCCCTGCCCGGTCTCCGGGTCGACGAGCAGGAACTCCTCTTCGACTCCGACCGTACGCAGTCCGGCCACCCCGACCGGTGCCGGTTGTCCGGCCGTCTCCGGGACGGCACCGCCCCGGGCTGCCGCGCCCTCCCGGTCCGCCGTGCCCCGGCTGCCCTGGGAAACCGTCGTGCCCTGACTGGCCGTGCCCTCGGGAACCGTTGCGCCCTGGGCCATCGCCACGCTGCCGGCCATCGCCACCACCCGCCGTCCATCGGTTGCCGTCACGCCGAGATCGGCGCCTACCGAACCTCGTTACCCAGCGGAGTCATTCCGGAAAACGCCGAATTGGCGTGGCGCCACCCACTCCGCACCCGACCAGCGGGTCTCCGGGCACGATCGGGGTGTGGACCGACCACCCGCAGGCGTGAAAGGTTCAATTCGGGCGTAAGTAGCCGGCCCGGAGCGGATAGTCGATCAGGACGTACATCAAAGATGATGTGAATACCCGTCTGGGTATGTAGAGAAAAATTGCGTTACCACTTTCAGTGGCATTACGCACCGTAGGGAAGTGGCCGCATTGCGAGGGCGGCCGGGGGCGCAGGACCGGGGTGCATGGGCGGGGCGCAGGAGCAGCGGCGCAGGACCGGGGGCGCACCGGCGCTCGGTCGGCTAGCGGAAGACCCCGATCTCCCGGGGCTTGAGGCCGGGGAAGATGGTCTTCGGGTCGGCCACGCCCATCCGGGTCTTGAGCAGCTCGGTCAGCACGTCGCGGTAGTCGTTGGCGCCGGCCAGGTCGCCCTGGTCCAGGGCCGAGGTGGCGAGCCCCGGCCACCGGCCGTGCACCTTGCCGCCGTTCATCCCGCCGCCGAGCATCAGCATCAGCCCGCCGTGCCCGTGGTCGGTGCCGGAACTGCCGTTCGCCTCGACCCGGCGGCCGAACTCGCTCATGGTGACCACCGAGACGTCGTCCAGCGCCGGCCCGAGGTCGGTGGCGAAGGCACCGAGTGCGCCCGCCAGCTCGTTCAACCGGTTGCGCATGTCGCCGCCGTCCGGCCCGCCGATGTTGGTGTGCATGTCCCAGCCGCCGATGTCGACCGCCGCCACCCGCAACCCCACCTTCGCCTTGATCAGCCGGGCCACGTCGCGTAGCTGGTCGGCGAAGCCACCGCCCGGCCACTGTGCCGTCGATTTGTAGTCCTTGCTGGCGATCTTGCGTGCCGCCGCGATCGACGCCAGGGTCTCGGTGGCCTGGGTCGCCAGCGGGTGGTCGTCCAGACCGGTGTAGAGCGCCTTCAACGCGGTGAGCGTGCTTGCCCGTACGCCGCTGAAGCCCTGCAGGTCGAACTCGCGGATGCCCTGGAGCACCAGCTTGTTCTCGCCGCCGACCAGCGAGCGGGGCAGCGCCGCGCCCTCGGCGATGGCCCGGAACGTGGTGCCCGGACCGAGTGCGGTCAGGACCCGGTCCAGCCAGCCGGTGTGTACGCCGGTCGAGGCGGCGCCGCGTTCCAGGCAGTCCTGCGCCTGGAAGTGGCTGCGGCTGGCGTCGGGCGAGGCGACCGCGTGGACGGCGGCCATCTTGCCCGATTTCCAGAACGGTTCCAGTGGCGCGAGGGCCGGGTGCAGGCCGAACCGGTCGTCCCCGGCGATCAGGGCGCCGGGTTGCACCGCGATGTTGCGGCGGGCGTTGAGGTAGTTCCGGTCACCGCGCGGCACCACCACGGAGAGGCCGTCCATGCCGCCGCGCAGGAAGACCACCACCAGGGTGCGGTTGGTGGTGGCCGGCGCACCGAACGCGACCCGGGTGGTGGCGATCTGGCCGGCGAGACTGGCCACGCCGACCGCACCCGCACCGGCCATCACCCGACGCCGGGTGAAGCCGTGCCGCCAGCGGTCGCGTTGCCCGGCGAGTTCCTCGGTGACCGCCTCGGCGTGCACCCGGATCGCCGCCTCGGGCAGGTTCGGCCCGTGCCGGCGCAGTTCCTCGGCCGTACGCGGACGCGGCGCGACGTCGTCGCGCGTACCGGGAGAGTTGTCCTGCGTCATGGTCTCTCCTCAGCGCAGCGCGTGGTAGATCGAGTCGAGGAACAGCGGGGCCAGGTGTTCGATCTTGCCGCCCAGGGTGGCGTTCTTGACCGCCGTACCCTCCTTCGAGCCGAGGAAGGTCAGCATCGCCTGCTTGTCCTTGGCGGTGAGCGGCTGTTGCAGCAACCGGGCGGCGAGGGCGTCCAGGTACTGGCCGGTGGTGGGCGGCCGTTTGCCCACCAGCCCCTCCGGCTTCGGGTACGACAACCCCTTCTGCGCGCCCTGCACCAGGGCCCGGTGGCTGTTCCAGATGGCCAGGGTGGCGTGCGCCGAGCGCCAGGCCGCCGCCACGTCGGGGTAGCCGTTCGGCGGCACCCAGCCCAGCGGCGGCTGCCCGAACCGCTGGGTGAGCCGGTAGAGCCCCTCGATCCCGGCCCGGGTGTCCGCGCCGGGTGCCACGCCGAGCGAGCGGGCGGTGGCGACGAAGTTCTCCAGCGGGCGGCGGGCCTTGAGCCCGGTGGAGATCCAGAACTCCTGCGAGCGGAACAGCACCCGCAGCACCGGGGCGATCGCCGTCCCGTTGGCCAGGTACGCCTCGGCCAGCCGCTGCACCAGGTGGTGCGGCGGGGTGTCGGCGACGAACCGGACCGCCAGTTTGCGGGCGATGTTCTTCGCCGTCGCCTCGTGGGTGGCCAGGTACTGCAGGTAGCGGTCGCCGAGTGCGAGTCCCTTGGGGCGGGACGGGTTCTTGTCGGTGAAGCCGAGGACCTTGACCGGGTCGATCCAGTGCCGGTCGTTCTCGTACCGGAACTCGCCCTCGTTCGTCACGGTCCGGCCCGTCATGATGTACGCGCTGTTGCGTACGTCGGATTCGGTGTAGCCGCCGTCGATCCCGACCGTGTGCAGCTCCAGCAACTCCCGGCCGTAGTTCTCGTTGACCGACCTGCGGTGCGACTCGTTGTTGTTCAGGTAGCGCAGCATCGCCGGGTTGCGGGCGCTGGCGGCGAGCATGTCGGAGAACTTGCCGAGGGCGTGCTTGCGGATCACCTGACTGTCGAACGAGGTCCGTACGTCCCAGCCGCCGTCGAACGGGTTGGTCACGTTCAGGTGGTTGGACCAGAAGTCGACCATCACCTCGAAGAGCTGGCGGCTGCTCCAGAACTGGCGGGCCAGGGTGGCGTGCCCCAGCTCGTACTGGGCGGCCCAGTCGAACTCCTTGACCGCACGCCGGATCTGCGCGGTCGACATGCCGACGGTGGGGAACGAGGCGAGCACCTGGTCGCCGATCGGGTCCTCGACCCTGCCCGGTTCGAGCTGCCGGTCGATCCAGGCGTCGATGCCGACGGCTCGGACCGCGTCCGCCTCGGTCCGGGTCGGTCCGAAGGAGGCCCGGCGCAGCAGGTGCAGGACCGGATCGCGGCTGAGCGGGTTGGGGAAGACCGGGGTCGCCTTCAGGGCCGCCTCGGCGGCCTTGGCCGGGGTCTCGGCCAGCCCGGAGGCGCCGAAGTTGATCGACTCCCCGAGCGACTGGCTGTAGCTGGCGTCGCGGTCGGCGAAGGAGCCCGCGTCCCGGGGCGACCGGGTCGAGGTCGCCTGGTCGCTCACGGCCGCGGCGATCCCACCACCCCCACCGAGTACGGCGGCAGCCGAGCCGACCGCGCCGGTGGCGACCGCGGCGGCGCCGAGCCCGATGACCACCTGGCGGCGGTTGCGCAGCAGGTTGAACAGGGCCGGTTCGCCGGCTCGGGCGGCCCGGGCCATCGTGCCGAGCACCGGGGCCAGGCGGTTGGTCGCGCCCCGGCGTTCGCCGGTGCCGGTGTCCCGCCGCGACGGTGCCCGGTGCCGGGACTCCCCGTTGGGGGCTCCCACTCCGGCCGCCCGGCCGTCGCGCTCCGCCGGGCCCGGCTGTTCCCGCTCGGCCATTCTGGGCGCACCTCTTCGTCGATCCGGGGGTCGGTCGGGCGTCCGGCAGCCAGCGCCCCAGGCGCACCCTAGCCAGCCTCTGAGTTGTCGCTCAACCATCGAGGCGGATTGTTAAGCCGTACCAAAGGAACCGTGGCGGGACACGTCCGATGGGGTGGCGCGGGTGGCTACACTGGGCCGGTGCCGGAGTCGCTGATGGTTGTCGTGAGCTGGTGGGCGTACGCCCTAGCGCACGTCGCCACGGTGGCCACCCGCCCGTCCGAGCTGCTCGCCGGTGCGGTGGCGGTGGCCACCCTGCTGGCGGTCGCGATCGCCCTGCACCTGGTCAACGGCCCACCCGGGACGGCCGGTGCGGCCACCCGTGGGCTGACCATCCGGGACCGGGCGCGCCGGGCGCGTGTTCCCCGCCAGCTCGACCCGGACGCGGCCGGTCGGCCCCGTCCCCGAGCACCGACGGTGCTCCTCTCGGCCGCGTAGCGGCTTCACCTCCCCGCCGCCACGCGGCCGGTTCCGTCCTTCACCGTCCACATCGGACGTTGTCTCCAGGCTCCGCACCCGGTGCTGACCACACGCACCCGGTGCCGTGCCTTCCCGGAATCGGACCGAGGGGTTCACCATGTTTGCCTTCGCACCACTCGACGGCGCCGTCGGCGTCGCCGCCACCGTCCTCGACGCGCTCGCCACGGCGGTCGCGCCACTGGCCGGCACCGCTGCGACCGCCGCCGCCGTTGTGCTGTTCACCATCGCCGTACGGCTGCTGATCACGCCCCTGACCTGGGCCCAGGTACGCGGCGAGCGGCGCCGGGCCGAACTCGCCCCGCAGATTCGTGAACTCCAGCGGCGCTACGGCAAGGACCGGGCCCGGTTGCAGCAGGAGATGGTCACGCTGTACCGGGACGCCGGGGCGAGTCCGGTCGCGGGTTGCCTGCCGGGGCTGCTGCAGGTGCCGTTCTTCGTGGTCATGTACCACCTCTTCACCAGCGCCGGATCGGACGACGGGGGAGCGGGGATGCTCGCCGAGCGACTGGCCGGGGTACCGCTCGGGCACCACGTCGCGGACGGGCTGGGCGGTGCGGCGGGGCCGCTGTTCGGCGTACTCCTGGTGTTGTTGCTGGTCCTGGCGTGGTGGACGTCCCGGCGGATGCGTCGGGACGCCGCGGTGGCCGCCGCCGCCCAGCAGCCGGGCGGTACGGAAATGCCCGGTGCCGCCGTGCTGACCCGGATCCTGCCGCTGCTGCCGTACGGAACCGTGCTGGCCGCGCTGGTGCTGCCGCTGGCGGCGGTGCTCTACCTGGTCACCACCACCGCCTGGACGGCACTCGAACGGGCGGTGCTGCGCCGGCCGCAGGCAGCGGTGGCGACCACCTAGACATCGACAAACGTTGACATGAGTGGGTCCGGGACGTACAACCGGAGAGAGAGCGCTCTCTCATCCGTCCCGCAGAGAGGCCAACATCATGACCAGCACCGTCCCGGCTCCGGCCGGAATCGCACCGAGACGCCGCAGACTCCTGCTGCTGGCCGTGCTCACCACGATCGTCACCGTGGTGAGCACGGTCTCGGTGACCGCCCGCGCCGCCGTACCGCCGACCCCGCCCGGCTGGAGTCTGGTGTGGAGCGACGACTTCAACGGCGCCGCCAACACCCTCCCGTCGGCCGGCAACTGGATCATCGACACCGGGACCAGCTACCCCGGCGGACCCGCGAACTGGGGCACCGGCGAGATCCAGACCTACACCAACAGCACCGCCAACGTCAGCCACGACGGCGGCGGCAACCTGCGGATCACCCCCATCCGCGGTGCCAACGGCCAGTGGACGTCGTCCCGGATCGAGACCGTACGGACCAACTTCAAGCCGCCGGCCGGTGGTGTGCTCGCCATCGAGGGCCGGATCCAGATGCCGAACGTGACCGGTGCCGCGGCGGCCGGCTACTGGCCGGCGTTCTGGGCGCTCGGTGCGCCGTACCGGGGCAACTACCAGAACTGGCCGGGCATCGGCGAGTTCGACGTGATGGAGAACGTCAACGGAATCAACTCGGTCTGGGGCGTACTGCACTGCGGGGTCGCACCGGGCGGGCCGTGCAACGAGTTCAACGGCATCGGCACCAACCGGGCCTGCCCCGGCAGCACCTGCCAGTCAACGTTCCACACCTACCGCTTCGAGTGGGACAGCGGCTCGAACCCGCAGCAACTGCGCTGGTACGTCGACGGCCAGCAGTTCCACACCGTCACCCAGAACCAGGTCGGCCAGCCGTACTGGAACAACATGACCAGCCACGCCGGCTACTTCCTGCTGCTCAACGTCGCGATGGGCGGCTCGTTCCCGAACGGGGTCGCCGGTGCGACCACGCCGACCGCGGCAACCGTCTCGGGCCGGCCGATGCTGGTCGACTACGTCGCGGTGTGGAGCCGGGGCGGTGGCACACAGCCCACCACCCCGCCGCCCACGTCGCCGACCACCCCGCCGCCCGGTGGTGGCGGCAGCGCGTACTCGACGATCCAGGCCGAGGCGTACAACGGGCAGAACGGCGTACAGGTCGAGGCGTGCAGCGAGGGCGGGCAGAACCTGAGCCACCTGGCCTCGGGTGACTGGGCCCGGTACGACAACATCGACTTCGGCACCACCCCGGCGCGTGACTTCGTGGCCAGGGTCGCCTCCGGTGCCGCCGGTGGGGTGAGCGGCCTGGTCGAGGTACGCCTGGACAGCCCGACCAACCCGCCGATCGGCAGCTTCGCCCTGGCCAACACCGGCGGCTGGCAAACCTGGCGCTCGGTCCCCGGCAACATCACCCCCACCACCGGCCGCCACACCGTCTACCTAACCTTCACCAGCGGTCAGCCGGCCGACTTCGCCAACGTCAACTGGCTAACCTTCCGCCGCTGACCCTCCCCGCCCCACCCGTCCCCCCGTCGATCTTGCAGTTGTGGTGGCCACGATGCGCCTTTAGAGGCTTTTGTTCGGCGCCACAACTGCAAGATCGGCGCTATCCGGGGGTGGGGTCTGGACAGCAACAGTTAAGAGTCTTAATAATTGGCCAACTGTTGATGGTTGCCGATGGCTTGATGGCGTGGAGGACTGCGTGAAGCGCTCCAGAACTGTGCTCCTGTCCCTGATCGCGTCGCTGGTGGCGGCGTTCGGGGCTGTCTGGGTGGCGATGCCGGCGTTCGCCGCCGGCCCGACCGCGACCTTCGTGAAGACCTCCGACTGGGGCTCCGGCTGGGAGGGGAAGTACACCATCACCAACGGTGGTACGACCGCCATCCCGTCCTGGAGCCTGGCCTTCGACCTGCCCGCCGGCACTACCGTCGGGACGTTCTGGGACGCGCTGATGACCTCGTCCGGTCAGCGCTTCACCTTCACCAACCGATCCTGGAACGGGAACCTGGCCCCGGGCGCGTCGGCGTCGTTCGGGTTCGTGGCCAGCGGTCCGGGCAGCCCCGGCAACTGCACGTTGAACGGCACGGCCTGCGGCGGCGGCACCACGCCGACCACGCCGCCGACCACCCGCCCGCCGACCACCCCGCCCACCACACCACCGACCACCACGCCACCGACCACCCGCCCGCCGACCACCCCGCCACCCACCACCACCCCGCCGGTCACCCCGCCGCCGAACTCACCGCTGCCGAAGCACTTCCTCACCGGGTACTGGCACAACTTCGACAACCCGGCGGTCGAGCTGCGACTGCGCGACGTACCGAACGAGTACGACCTGGTAGCGGTCGCCTTCGCCGAGGCCACCAGCACCCCCGGTGCGGTCACCTTCGGGATCGACCCCGGCCTGTCCAGCGCCCTCGGCGGCTACACCAACGCCAACTTCGCCACCGACGTACAGACGCTGCACTCGCGGGGCAAGAAGGTGATCCTGTCCGTCGGCGGAGAGACCGGTCGGGTGGCGGTCAACGACGCCGCCTCCGCGACCAACTTCAGCAACAGCGTCTTCAGCCTGATCCAGCAGTACGGGTTCGACGGCGTCGACATCGACCTGGAGAACGGGCTCAACCCGACGTACATGGCACAGGCGTTGCGCAGCCTGCGGAGCAGGGTCGGGGCGAACCTGATCATCACGATGGCACCGCAGACCATCGACATGCAGTCCCCGACGGTCGGCTACTTCAAGCTCGCGCTGGACATCCGGGACATCCTCACCGTCGTACACACCCAGTTCTACAACTCCGGTTCGATGCTCGGCTGCGACCAGCAGTTCGCGTACAGCCAGGGGACGGTCAACTTCATGACCGCTCTCGCCTGCATGCAACTCGAGGCCGGACTCCGGCCGGACCAGGTGGCCCTCGGCCTGCCCGCCGGACCCGGCGCGGCCGGCGGCGGGATCGTCGCACCGGCACTGGTCAACCAGGCCCTCAACTGTCTCGCCCGGGCCACCAACTGCGGCAGCTTCGTGCCGCCGCGCACCTACCCCGGCATCCGGGGCGCGATGACCTGGTCGATCAACTGGGACGTCTCCAACGGCAACAACTTCGCCCGTACGGTCAAGCCGCACCTGGCCACGCTGCCGTGACCTCCGTGACCGCGCCGACGGAGTTCACCTCCACCACCGCCCGGTACTGACGACCGGTGCCCCCGGGGCCCAGCCGGAACGGCACCGACACCCAGGGCCCGCCACCAGGGCGCGCGGGACGAGTGGCTGATCAACGGCGATCAGCCACTTGTCCCGGCCCGGTCTCAGCGGGCCGGCGTACGTTCGGTGTGATCCCGGTCCTCGTTCTCGTCGCGCCGGGATCGGCGGTGACGCAGGCGC
Source organism: Micromonospora sp. NPDC004704 (assembly GCF_053601675.1). NCBI lineage: Bacteria > Bacillati > Actinomycetota > Actinomycetes > Micromonosporales > Micromonosporaceae > Micromonospora > Micromonospora sp. NPDC004704. Next base: position 60,102 of record NZ_JBSGCD010000035.1, read on the forward strand.
TTGACCACCCAGGACGAGACCACGAGGACAAATCCGGCGAGCAGCGCCAGATCGAACCAGGTGCTGTACCGGTCGATCTGCTGCCAGCGCGAGCCGAGCGCGAAACCGAGCCCGACGAAGATCGAGTTCCAGATGCCGCTGCCCAGCGTGGTCAGGGCCAGGAACCGGCCGATCGGCATGTGGTTGGCGCCGGCCGGCACCGAGACGAGGCTGCGGACCACCGGCACCATCCGGCCGAGCAGCACCGCCCAGCTCCCGTACCGCTCGAACCAGCGGTCGGCCCGGTCCAGGTCGCCCGCGTCCACCAGCGGAATCCGGTCGAGCCAGCGTTTGAGGCGTTCCTCGCCCAGGGCCGCACCGACCCAGTAGAGCGCGAGCGCACCGACCACCGAACCGGTGGTCGCCGCGATGCCCATCACGAACACGTTGGCGCCGCCCTCGGCGGCCAGGTAACCGGCGAGGGCGAGCACGATCTCGCTCGGCACCGGCGGCACGATGTTCTCCAGGGCGACCAGCAGACCGACCCCGAGCGGGCCCAGCGCGTCGATGACCGAGGCCACCCACCCGGTCAGCCCGCCCATCTCGGTCGGCTCCGCCTCGGTGGTAACCAACATCGACACCGCCCCCTCCGTCGCCCTACAACCCGCCGGACGGGTGGTTGGACAAACCCGTACCCATCTCGATCCACATCTACACCCGTGGGCCCGACCAGGGGTTCGTTTGCCGGGACGGCGTACCGGATAAGGCAGTCGGGCATGGGTGACCGGTGGTATTCGGAGGCAGTCGTCTACTGCCTCGACATTGACACGTACGCGGACACGAACGGCGACGGGGTCGGTGACCTGCGCGGGCTGATCGGGCGGCTGGACTACCTGGCCCGGCTCGGGGTCACCTGTCTCTGGCTGCACCCGATCCACCCGTCCCCGAACAAGGACGACGGGTACGACGCCACCGACTTCTACAACGTCGACCCGCGCTTCGGCACCCTCGGCGACTTCGCCGAGCTGCTGCACCAGGCCCAGAACCGGGGCATCCGGGTGATCATCGACCTGGTGGTGAACCACACCTCAAACGAGCACCCGTGGTTCCAGTCGGCCCGGTCGTCGCCGGACTCGCCGTACCGGGACTGGTACGTCTGGTCGGACGAGGCACCCCCGGACCGCAAGCAGGGCATGGTCTTCCCCGGCGAGCAGGACGAGACGTGGACCTACGACCGGACCGCGAAGGCCTGGTACTACCACCGGTTCTACGACTTCCAGCCGGACCTGAACATGGCCAACCCGGCCGTCCGCGAGGAGATCAAGAAGATCGTCGCGTTCTGGCTCCAGCTCGGGGTCTCCGGATTCCGGATCGACGCGGTGCCGTTCATCATCGAGCTGACCGAGCCGGGAAACCCGGACTCACCCAAGGACTTCGAATTCATCACCGAGCTGCGCCAACACGCCCAGTGGCGCCGGGCCGACGCCGTACTCCTGGCCGAGGCGAACGTCGAACCGGCCCAGCTCGTGCACTACTTCGGCGACCGGGGCGGCTCCGCCAACCGGCTGCACATGCTCTTCGACTTCATGCTCAACGGGCGCCTGGTGCTCGCCCTGGCCCGGCAGGACCCGGAGCCGATCATCGAGGCGCTGCGGGACACCCCCGAACTCCCGTACGGCGGCCAGTGGGCCACCTTCCTGCGCAACCACGACGAGATCGACCTGTCCCGGCTCACCGCCGAGCAACGCGACCAGGTGTTCGAGCAGTTCGGCCCGGACGAGGGCATGCGCCTCTACGGCCGGGGCATCCGTCGCCGGCTCGCCCCGATGCTCGGCGGCGACCGGCGGCGGATCGAGCTGGCGTACGCGTTGCAGTTCTCGTTGCGCGGTACGCCGGTGCTCCGGTACGGCGAGGAGATCGGGATGGGGGAGGACCTGTCCCTGAACGGCCGGGACGCGATCCGTACCCCTATGCAGTGGTCCTTCCAGTCCAACGCCGGGTTCTCCACGGCAGCGCCGGAGAACCTGATCCGCCCGGTCATCTCCGGCGGCGAGTACGGCTACGAAACGGTCAACGTGACCGAGCAGCGGCACGACCCGGGCTCGTTGCTGTCCTGGTTCGAGCGGATGATCCGTACCCTGCGGGAGGCCCCGGAGGTCGGCTCGGGCCGGTGCACGGACCTCGACCGGGTGATGCCGCCGGGGGTGCTGGCGCACCGGGCCGACGGACCGACCGGGACGATGCTCTTCCTGCACAACCTCGGTACGACCGACGCGGTCGTCGACCTCGGTGACCTGTACGCCGAGGCGGAACTCCCCGGTGACGTCCTCGCCGACCAGGAGTACGCCCCGGTCGGCAAGCTCGACGCGCTGGCCGTAACCGGGTACGGCTACCGCTGGATCCGGCTGCACCGGGGCCAGGGCCTGCCGGGCTGAGCCCGCGTCAGGTGTGGACCGGGGTCGGTTTCCCGGTCCGCACCTTTCCGGGCTACCGGATCCGGTAGATGAGGAACGTGGCGGTCGGGTAGGGGACCGTTTCGCGTAGTTCCAGGCACGACCCGTCGAGCGGGGTTCCGGTCACGATGTACCTCACCTGGTGCTGCTGCAGGAACGCTCCGCACGGCTCGGTGTTGACCTCGAAGTGGTCGGGCGTCGGCAGGTTCAGGGTGGTCGGTGACGTGACGGCGGGATCCCGGTCGAAGTTGAACCAGACGTGGGCGTACCGGTTGTAGACGTGTTCCTGCTGGCCCGTCTCGTCCGCGGTCTTCCACAGGTCGAGCTGCGGGTACGCGTACACCCCGGTCATCGACCGGGCGCCGTTCATGTACGCGAAGTTCTGGATGCTGCCGACGTCCGTGGCCCACACGGCGCCCGGGTCCTCGGCATGGATGGTCCGGATGGCCTGGGACAGCGGCGTACTGGTCAGCACGTCGGTGCCCCGGTAGAGCGGATGGATGAGGGCGGTCATGCCGACCGAGAAGACCAGCAGGACGGCGGCACCCCAGGCGAAGCGCCCACGAAGTACCAGGTAGGTGACCAGCGTGATCGGGATGATCGAGATGAGCAGGCCGCGCTCGCTCATGAAGCCCGGATAGGCGTCCATCACGTGCAGGCCCAGCAGCACCTGGACGAGGAGCACGACGGCGGTGTAGCCGAGGACGATCCGGTGGCCCGGCAGCGCAGACCGGTTCTCCTCGCGTCGCCGCGCGAACTCCTCGTCCAAACGCCTGGCGAACAGGACCACCCCGATGAAACTCAGCAGTCCGATGCCGATGAGCAGCCGGGGGTGCGGCACCCGCTCCAGGAACAGCAGCTTGCCGACGAGGCCCAGGTGGGGCACGAACATCCAGGACAGCAGGCCCAGCAGGGCGATGCCGGTGAACAGCAGCGGCCAGTCGGTGGCACGCCGGGTGCGGAACAACCGGTAGAGCAGGAAGACGGAAGGCACCACCAGGTACGGGAACACGAGCAGGAAGTTCGAGTTCTCGCTCTGGTTCGACAGCGCCTGGTAGAGCGGGGCCTTCTCCGCGAACTGGAGGCCGAAGCTGGTGGAGCCGGAGAACGTGTGCGCCACATCGAAGCCGCCGCTCTCGATGAGGCGCTGGCCGGGATAGGCGGTGTTCTGGACGGTTTCGATGACACCGATGCGGGTCGCGACGAAGGCACCGATGAGTGCGCCACCGACCCCGAGCGACCCGGCGATGATGCCCAGTTGCCGCAGCAGCAGCCGGCGCGGGAGCAACCGCCCCTGTTCGATCAGGTAGCCCACGGCAAACGCTGCCACCACCAGGGCACAGGGAATCTGGAACGGCGGATAGAGCACGAGTGCGAAACAGGTCAACAGATAGGCGAGCAGTACGCCCCAGGCGATGCTGGGCAGCAGCCGTTTCGACCGGACCAGGAGAATGAAGACCGTGGCCGCGAACAGCGCGTAGTACAGCGGACCGAGGGTGATGTACTGGTACCACCACTGGACGAACGGGGCGAACAGCAGCGCCAGGGAGAGACCGGTGGCGAACCAACGCCGTTTCGGCATCAGGGCGAGCACGAAGAAGTAACAGCTCAGCACGAGCAGGTACGCCATCGACCACCATTTGAAGGCGAAGGCGTTGTCGAACGGCAGCACCAGGAACACCAGGTTGTGCGGCTTGAAGACCGTCGACCACTCTTTGTACGGGACGTCCACGATCAGCGAGACGTCCTCGCCCTGCCCGATGTTCGGGTTGATCCTCGGGTACCCGGCGGCGTCCTGCGCGATGGTGAGCTGGGTGTTGACTATGAACTCGTCCGAGCGGATCGGCTGCGGATTGTTGAACAGCGTATGGGTGTCCTCCGCCTGCGCGCCGTACAGAACGCTGTGGTAGACCCCGATCGACGATCCGCTTATCTGTAGGGCGGTGAGCAGCAGCAACGCGGCGGTGAGCAGGGCCGGGAAGAACCAGATGCTGCGGACGAATTTCCCACCGAGCCGCAGGGTCCGGCCACGGAAACCATTGTTGTCTTTCATCGGTGCCATTCTGTGTCTGCGGACGAGGGGTACTCGCGGCTCAGCGGCAGGGGTGGGGTACGCCATGACCACCGGTGGCCGGCACCCGATTCCGGACGGGCACGTTGTGAATCACGACCGCACATGATGCCTGATCAAGAAGGGCGACGCCACCCGCCCGCCCGGTCGCGAGGACCCGGTGCGACCGGCCTCGCGGGGAGCGCCCATCCGGTCGGTGCCGGGGTTAAGCTCCTCCGACCGAGCGCAAGTTACCGGGAGGTAAACATGTCGGAGCAGTCCCGAGTCGCCATCGTCACCGGCGCCGCCCGAGGCATCGGCGCGGCCACCGCCCAGCGGCTCGCCGCCGACGGACTGGCCGTCGCCGTGGTCGACCTCGACGAGTCGGCGGCCGGGGCCACCGTGGAGTCGATCGTCGCCGCCGGTGGGCGGGCACTCGCGGTCGGCGCCGACGTGGCGGACCGGGATCAGGTGCAGGCCGCGGTCGAGCGGATCGCCGCCGAACTCGGCGCGCCCGCCGTCCTGGTGAACAACGCCGGGGTGCTCCGGGACAACCTGCTGTTCAAGATGACCGACGCGGACTGGGACACCGTGCTCGGTGTGCACCTGCGGGGCGCGTTCCTGTTCACCCAGGCGGCCCAGAAGTACATGGTCGAGCAGCGCTGGGGTCGGATCGTCAACCTCTCCAGCACCTCCGCCCTGGGCAACCGGGGCCAGGCGAACTACGCGGCGGCCAAGGCGGGTCTGCAGGGCTTCACCAAGACTCTGGCGATCGAGTTGGGCCCGTTCGGCGTCACCGCGAACGCGGTCGCCCCCGGTTTCATCGTGACCGACATGACCGCCGCGACCGCGGCCCGGATCGGGGTCGAGTTCGCCGAGTTCCAGCGGCTCGGCGCGGCCGAGATTCCGGTCCGCCGGGTGGGTCGGCCGGAGGATGTCGCGCACACCATCTCGTTCCTGGCGAGCGAGGGCGCGTCCTTCGTCTCCGGTCAGGTGATCTACGTCGCCGGCGGCCCCCGCGACTAGCGGCGGTCAGACCGCTTCGCGGGTACGGCGCAGCCAGAGCAGGCCGAGCACCGGCAGCACCAGCGGGATGTAGCCGTACCCCTGGCCGAAGCCGGACCAGACCGTGTCGTCCGGGAACAGGGCCCGGTCGAGCAGGCTGGTGGCACCGACCGCCAGCACCCCGACCAGTTCCACCGTGCAGCAGACCAGGGCGGTACGCCGACCGGTGCGACCGCCCCTGGCCAGCCCCACGGTGGCCACGATGTAGACCACCGCCGCGAACGCGGAGAGCAGGTACGCCACCGGGGCCTCGTGGAACTTGGTCACGATCTGCAGGGTGGCCCGGGAGGTGGCGGCGATAGCGAACAGGATGTAGACCGCGATCAGCACCCGCCCCGGCCCGGAGTTGGTACGCCGGGCCGGCGGCTGTTCGGCCGTCGGTGCCCCGGTCTCGGACGTGCCCGTCGACGGTTCAGCCACCGGTGACCTCCCATGTCTGCTGGAGCCGTACCACGACGACCGGGATGACCAGGCAGACCACGGTCACGATCACCGACCCCCACCGGGTCGGTTCCATCCGGGCCAGCACCCCGGCCAGCGGCGGCAGGCAGACCAGGGTGACCAGGTAACCGAAGAAGGTGCCGGGCTCGCCGGGATGCTCACCGCCGGCCCACGCGGCGAGGGCCAGGCCGGCGAGGACGAGCAGGCTCGCCTCCACGATCGCCAGGCCGACCAGGTGGGTCAGGTCCGGCGGCCGGTTGCGCAGCGTCGTGATCAGGCTCCACCCGGCGAGTACGAGTGAGAGCACGATCGTCACCGTCACCAGGGAGCCGTTCACGCCCGACAGCCTAGTGAGCCCGCTACCGGCCGCTCCGACCTGCCCACCGACCATCCGTCACCCCTGGTCACGCCATCAACACGCGTCTATCATCGGTCCGGTTGGGTACCGGTGGCGGGCGTACCTGCTCCGGCCGGGGTCCGGTGGGGCTCCGGGCCAGGGCCCCGGTTGGGCGACACGGACCGTGGGGAGCGACGGCGTGGGCGCGACGGGCGTGTGGGCGTTGCTGATGGCGGGCGGTTTTGTCGTGCTCGCCCTGCTCGGGCTGGCGGTGCTGGCCGACCATTCCCGTACCCCGCGTCCCGACCTGACCCGGTTGCGCGCGGAGGCCGACGAACTGGCCGCCCACGCCGCCCAGGCCCAGGTCGACGCCGCCGCAGCGGCGGAACAGGCGGTCCTGGCGCGGGCCGAGGTGACGGTGGCGGAACAGGCCAGGGACGCCGCCTGGACCGCCCAGGAGACCGTCGAGCAGGCGTACGACCGGGCCTGGCAGGCGGCGCTCGCCGGTAGGCGGGCGGCCGGGGTCACCGACGGCGCGGCGCCCGACGACGCGGACCGGGAACGGGCGGTGTCGCGGGCGGCGCTCTCGGCCTACCGGCGCGGGGACATCTCGGTGCAGGAGCTGCGGGAGGTGTTCCGCCGGTCCGGGGACTGGGACCCGGCGCAGGAGGAGCGGGAGCGGGCGGCCGAACGCTGCCGGATCGAGCAGGGGGCGGCCAGACGGGCCCACGACCGGGCCGCGGCCGGGGTCCGGCGGGCCGAACAGGCGGCCAGGGTCGCCGAGGTGGCCGCGGAGGCGCTGGTCGACGAGGCGGCCGAATCCGCGGCCGAGGCCGACGAGGCCCTGCTCGCCGTGCAACGGCACAGCACCCGCCGCCTCTTCCGACGTCAGCCGCCGCCTCGTCCGCTAGGTTAACCACGGTGGCCGGGTACGGGCGGACACCGGCGCTTCCCGGCGGGCGGGGCGAAGAGAGGAGCCGGCGTTGCTACGGTTCGGGCTGTTCGGCACGGGTCACTGGGCCGCCGAGACACACGCGGCGGCGCTCACCGCGCACCCGAAGGCGCAACTCGCCGGCATCTGGGGCCGTGACCCCGACAAGACCAGGGCACTGGCCCAGCGGTACGGCGTACCGGCCTTCGACGACGTGGACGCGTTGATCGAGGCGGCCGACGCGGTCGCGGTCGCGCTGCCGCCGGACATCCAGGCGGACATCGCCGTCCAGTCCGCCATCGCCGGCAAGCACCTGCTGCTGGACAAGCCGTTGGCGCTGAGCCTGCCCGACGCCGAACGGGTGGTCAGCGCCACCGCACGGGCCGGGGTGGCGTCGCTGGTCTTCTTCACCAACCGGTTCCACGCGAACGTGGCCGGATTCCTCACCTCGACCGCCGCGGCCGGCGGCTGGTACGGCGCCCGCGCCACCATGTACGCGTCGATCTTCGAGCCCGGCAACCCGTACGGCGCATCGCCCTGGCGGCGGGAGCGGGGCGCGCTCTGGGACATCGGCCCGCACGCCCTGTCGATCATCGTGCCGGTGCTCGGCCGGGTGACCCAGGTGGCTGCGCTGGACGGCCCACGGGACACCGTCCACCTGCTGCTCGCCCACGCCACCGGTGCGACCAGCACCCTGTCGCTGACCCTGAACGCGGCACCGGCCGCGCGCGCCTTCGACTTCGTCTTCTACGGCGAGAACGGCGTCGAGAGCGTGCCCCGCGGGGACGGCACCGCCGTACAGGCGCTCTCGCTGGCGCTGGACCAGTTGGTCCGGGACGTCGACTCGGGTGCCCGGGACAATCTCTGCGACGTCCGGTTCGGCCGTGAGGTGGTGGCCGTACTCGACGCCGCCGAGGCGGCCCGCCGGCAGAGCCGTACGGTCCGGCTGCCCGGCTGAGCCGGCGGGATCCCCGCTGCGGAAACGGCCGGTCGAGCTGTCGGCGGAAATCGGTTGCCGGGCGTATCGGCCCTGGTTAGCGTGGCCGCCATGTGCACGTTCACGCATGCCCTGATCAACGTGGCCGCCGCGTCGGCCGCGCGGGGCCCGCTTCTGGCGTCCCGCCCGCGAGTCCGGCGTACCGCCCTGGCCTGCCAGGACGAGCCCGCCGCCGCCTGATCTTTCTCCGCTGCGCCGCGTTCGCCGCGCACGCCCAGGGCCACCCGAGTCCAGATCCCGCTCGGACAGGCCCCGACTCGTGTTGTGCCTGTCCGGATCGCCGCCCGGTGTTTCTCCACCGTGGCGGCAGACAAGGACACCGGCCGTGGCATCTCGCCAACCCGTCAACAAACCGCACCAACCGGTACGGAAAGCCGAACGCGACCGCTCCCGCCGGGCGCTGTCGCAGAACTTCCTGCACCATCCCGAGGCGATCAGTCAGATCGTGCGTACCGCCCGACCCGGACCGGACGACCTCGTGGTCGAGGCCGGCGCCGGACGGGGGGTGCTGACCCGGGCGCTGGCCGAACAGTGCGGCCGGGTGCTGGCGTACGAGATCGACCCGTACCTGGTCCCGGTGCTGGCCGAGGCCTGCGCCCCGCTGGGGAACGTCACCTGCCTGGCCGAGGACTTCCTGGCCGCGCGGGCACCCGACCGACCGTTCTCGGTGGTGGGAACATTCCGTGGGCGTTGACCTCCGGCATGGTCGACTGGTGCCTGCGGGCACCCCGGCTCACCTCGGCGACCCTGCTCACCCAACTCGAGTACGCCCGCAAACGCACCGGTGACTACGGTCGGTGGAGCCGGCTGACCGTACTGACCTGGCCGTCCTTCCAGTGGCGGTTGGGCGGGAGGGTGCCCCGGTCGGCGTTCCGTCCGGTGCCCCGGGTCGACGCGGGGATCCTGCGGCTCGACCGGCGGAACAACCCGCTGGTGGCGCCGGCGCTGCTGCCGGCGTACCGACGGCTGGTCGAGCTGGGTTTCGGCGGCGAGGGTGGCTCGCTGTACGGGTCGCTGCGCCGGCACTACCCGAGGGCACGGCTCGATGCCGCCTGCCGGGCCACCCGGCTGCCCGTCGACACCCCGGTCGGGTACGTCTGGCCGGAGCAGTGGCTCACCCTGTTCCGCCTGCTTCATTCGGCCAATCGCCGGTGACCGGGCCGGAGCAGGCACTGACCGGGCCGGCCGATCGCCGGTGTCCGGGCCGGCCGACCGGCACTGACCGGGCGGGAGCAGGCACCGCCGGAGCGCCGGCCGTCAGGACCGCGTAGAGATCCTTTCGGCCGGCGTATCGCGGTGACCCTGCTCGGCTTCCTCTGCTTCACCGGCTTCCTGCTCGACCGGTACGGCGAACTGCACTGGCACACCGGTCGCGGCGGCGGCTACCTGCTGCTGCTCGCCGCCGCCACGGTGCTCGGGGTGGCCGTGGGCACGATCCGGCGGGTGCTGACGGGCCGCCGCGCCCGGTTTGTCGTCCGGTCGTCCGGGTAGCCCCGGGCATGCAGGTGCACCGGCTCGGGGGACCGGGCGACTTCGACCCGTTGCTGGAGCACGTCGGCCGTGCCCGGGTGGTGATGCTGGGTGAGGCGAGCCACGGCGGGTACGACTACTACCGGCTCCGGGAGCAGTTCACCCGCCGGCTGATCGCCGAGTGCGGGTTCAACTTCGTCGCCGTCGAGGGTGACTGGCCCGACTGCGACCGGGTGCACCGGTCGGTGACCGGCGCACCGGACAGTGACGCGGACCCGCAGGTCGCGTTGGAGCGGTTCGAGCGCTGGCCGACCTGGATGTGGGCCAACGCCGAGGTGGCCAGGTTCTGCCGGTGGCTGCGGGCCTGGAACCTGGACCGGGCGGAACCGGACCGGGTCGGCTTCCACGGGCTCGACGTCTACAGCCTGTGGGACTCGATGCAGGCGATCTTCGACTACCTGGGCGAGGACGACCCGGACGCGCTGGCCGCCGCCCGGGCCGCGTACCGGTGCTTCGAGCCGTACGGACAGCAGGTCGAGGAGTACGGGCTGGCCAGCCGGTTCGTCTCGGCGAGTTGTGAGGACGAGGTGGTCCGGTTGCTGGCCGCCGTCCGGGCCCGTGCCGCCGCCGACGGGGAGGACCGGTTCGCCGCCTGGCAGAACGCCGAGGTGGTGGCGGGTGCGGAGCGGTACTACCGGGCGATGGTGGCCGGCGGCCCGCAGTCGTGGAACGTACGCGACACGCACATGGCGGACACGCTGGACCGGCTGCTGGAGCGGTACGGGCCGGACACCCGGGCGGTGGTCTGGGCGCACAACACCCACATCGGGGACGCGCGGGCCACCGACATGGCCGAGGCCGGCATGATCAACATTGGTCAGTTGGCCCGGGAACGGCACGGTGACGACGCGGTGTCCCTGATCGGGTTCGGCGGCTACCAGGGAACGGTGGTCGCCGCGCCGCGCTGGGGTGCGCCGGGCGAGACCATGACCGTGCCGCCGGCCCGGCCCGGCTCGCTGGAGGACCGGATGCACGGCATGCTGCCCGAACGGGCACTGCTCGTGCTCTCCCACGGCGACCGGCCGGACTGGCTGAACGAAACGGCCGACCATCGGGCGATCGGGGTGGTCTACGACCCGTCGTTCGAGCAGTGGGGCAACTACGTACCGACCCGGTTGGCGGACAGGTACGACGCGTTCATCTGGTGCGACCAGACCACCGCCGTACACGAGCTGCCGGCCAACGCGGAGCCGGGCGAGCTGGAGACGTACCCGGCGGGGCTCTGAGGCCGACCCCGCGCGGCCCGGCGGCGGCTCACCAGTCGTGCATCGAGCCGTCGGTGAGCCGGTTCACCGGCAGGTACCTGGGCGTGTACGGGTACCGCGCGGCGGCCTCCTCGTCGAACCGGACCCCGATCCCCGGCTCGTCGTCCAGGTGCAGCATCCCGTCGGCGAACCGGTAACCGACGTGGAACACCTCACCGGCCGGGTCGAGGTGGTCCATGTACTCCTGGATGCCGAAGTTGGGGATGCTCAGGTCGAGGTGGAGCGCGGCGGCGATGCCGATCGGGGAGATGTCGCCGGCACCGTGCGAGCCGGACTTCACCCCGTAGGTGTCGGCGAAGTCGAAGACCCGCTTGGTGTGGGTGATCCCGCCGGTGTGCGGCACCGAGGTACGGATGTAGTCGATCAGCCGTTCGGAGATCAGGTCCTTGCAGTCCCAGATGGTGTTGAAGATCTCCCCGACCGCGAGCGGGGTGACCGTGTGCTGCCGGATCAGGCGGAACGCCGACTGGTCCTCGGCCGGGGTGCTGTCCTCGATCCAGAACATCCGGTACGGCTCCAGCGACTTCCCCAGCCGGGCCGCCTCGATCGGGGTGAGCCGGTGGTGCACGTCGTGCAGCAGGTGGAACCCGTAACCGAGCTGTTCGCGGGTGGCGGCGACGAGCTTCGGGACGAAGTCGAGGTAGGCGGCGGTGTCCCAGACGTCCTCGGCCGGCCGGTCGTGTGCCGCCGGTTCGTAGGTCAGGCCGCCGCCGACCCGGATCCCGTAGGTCGAGGTCAGTCCGGGGATCGCGGACTGGACCCGGACCGCCCGGTAGCCGTCGGCCAGGAACCGGGCGACGTCGGCGACCGCCTCGTCGATCCCGGCGCCGCTGGCGTGGCCGTAGACGGTGACCCCGTCCCGGGCCGCCCCGCCGAGGAGTTGGTAGACCGGGAGGCCGGCGGCCTTGCCCTTGATGTCCCAGAGGGCCACGTCGACGGCACCGATGGCGGTCATGGTGACCGGACCCCGCCGCCAGTACGCACCCCGGTACAGGTACTGCCAGGTGTCGGAGATCCGCGCCGCGTCCCGCCCGATCAGCAGTGGGACGAGGTGGTCGCGCAGGTACGACGCGACGGAGAGTTCACGGCCGTTGAGGGTGGCGTCGCCGTACCCGACCAGGCCGTCGTCCGTGGTGATCTTCAGGGTGACGTAGTTGCGGCCCGGGCAGGTGACGAACACGTCGGCGGCGATGATCTTCATGGGGTGCCTTCCGGGGGACGGGACGGGCGCGGGGGAGGTGGTGGCCCCCAGGGCAGCGTAGGGCTTCCGGTTTGGTCGATGTCCGGTTCTGGGTAGCAGAAGCGGTGGGCGGATCCCGTGACGCCGCGATCGGTGTCGCGGGCCCGACGAAGCGCCGCGATCGGCGCGACGGGTAGCCGCCCCGGACGAACTGGAGGAGGACGAATGCGTACTTCGGCGATAGCGGCGGTGGCGACCCTGGCCGGACTGGGCCTGGCCGTGAGCGGCTGCACCGAAGGGGGAGCCGTCGGCCTGGCCACACCGAGCCCGTCCGGCGGCACGAGCGCCGCGGCGCCGTCCGGCAGCGCGACCGCCGCGCCGGTGACCGGTGGCCCGGTGGCGTCCTGCGTGACCGGGGACTGGCGTACCGCCTCGGCCGCCGGGCAGACCGGCGGGGCGTTGGCCAGCGCGAGCATCAGCGGCGGGGACGGGGTACTGGTCAAGATCGGCCCGAACGGTGCGACCACGGTCGACTTCGGCTCGATGAAGCCGGTGACCTTCAAGGCCCAACTCGGCGACGCCAGGATCGCCGGCACGTTCAGCTACGCCGGCAAGGCCAGCGGCACGGTCAGCACCGGCGCCGGTGGCGGCACCACCGGCGACTGGGCCCCGGTGCCGCCGTTGCAGTGGGGCGACACCCGGGTCACCGTGGGGTTGACCGAGCCGACGCCGGCCACGCTCTTCGAGAACGTCAGGATCTCGGAGTACGTCGGTGACGGCGCCAGCCGCAGCGGCGACGTGGTCGACATCCAGCCGCTGCTGGGCGAGGGCCGTTACCAGTGCGGGGGCAACACGCTGACCCTGACGCCGAAGGACGCCAGCGGCCTGACCTGGGTGCTCAACCGCGCCTGACGCAGTGGTGCACAGCTTTCAGTGGGGCCGGCCCCGGTTCGGGGCCGGCCTCACTCGTCGCAGGGCACCCGCTGCGGGTCGTCCTCGGTGTCGGCGTCGCAGGGCTCGGCGTCGAATGCGGCCCGGATGACGTCGGAGAGTTCCCCGAGGGTGTCGAGTTGCTCCGGGGTGAGTACGTCGACCACCAGGCGCCGTACGTGCGACACGTGCTTGGGCGCCGCTCTGGTGATCTCCGCCAGGCCGGTCTCGGTGATCTGGATGAACGCGCCCCGCGGGTCGGTCACGCAGGGCTCCCGGTCGACCAGTCCGCGCCGGGCCATCCGCCCCAGGTGGTGGGTGAGGCGGGTCTTCTCCCACTGGAGGTGGCCCCGGAGTTGGAAGATCCGCAGCCGCCCCTCGGGGGCCTCGCTGAGGTGGACCAGGACGGCGTAGTCGCTCTCGGAGAGGCCGGTGTCGGCGAGCAGTTGCCGGTTCAGCTTGCTCTGCAACTCCATCTGCATGGTGATGAAGGAACGCCAGGCACGCTGCTCCCGCTCACTGAGCCACCGCTCCCCGTTCGCCGCCACCCGCCCATGATACCCGCCAGGATGACACGTCACCCCAGCTCACACCGGCCCGGCACCGCGTCGATCTAGACGAGTAAGTCCTAACTATCCCTGAGTCGCGGGAATGACGAAGGGTGTCGATGATCCGTTTGTGACGACAGACATCAACACCCTTCTGACC
>NZ_JBSGCD010000036.1:0-73900 GCF_053601675.1 Micromonospora sp. NPDC004704
CATCGATGCACATCTGGTAGCTTTTTCACCGCCCGCCGAGCCAGAACCGGCACTGAGCTGCCAGAACACTCAATTCGCGAAACGCGGCTGGAGTACTAGTGCTGCAACGGCACCGACCGAGTCGAGCCTTGATCACGTTCGTGGGATGCGGCGGTTGCTGCGGTGGGCTGACTGGGACGTCGACGCGGTCCGGCCATCTTGATCATGGCGTAGGCGTAGGTCGCTCGGGCATCCAGGGTCGGCGTGGCCGACCCGACCGCGGGTCGGTACGGAGCGGACGCCTTCACGGTGTCCTGCCGATCGGGCCGAGAACGGTTCACCAGCTCCGGGTGGACGACGATGCGCACCACGGCGCCGGGAGCCGTGCCGGGGCCGCTGGCCGTGCGTTGGTTGCCGCGCACGGCCAGCGGTCGTTTCCTACGGCTCAGCCGGCGGTGCAGGACCTGATCTGGGGTCGGGCGCTGGAGTTGCCGTTCATCATCGTGGTGAAGCCGAACGTGTTGCCGCTGCCGTTGGAGCGCACCGTCATCACGCTGCCGCTGCTGTCCCAGCTGAAGCTGCCGCTCCAGGTGGTGGAGACCCGCTGTGGCGAGGTGATCGCCACGACCACGGACCAGGTGCTGGCCCCGCTGACCGTGACCGAGGTGTTGTACCGGTCGCCCCAGACCGTGCCCGGGGTGATCGACGCCGTGCAGCTACCGCCGGGCGGCGGGGTCGTCGGGGGGAGGGTCGTTGGCGGCGTGGTTGTCGGCGGCGTGGTGGTGGGGTTGGGAGCGCCGCTGTTCAGCGCGGCGAGTACCGCGTCGTACGCCGCTTTCTTGCCACCACTGCTGTTGAACAGCAGCGGACTCTCACCGGACCGCCACGAGTCCGAATCGCGGATACCCCAGACCGTGATGCCGGTGCAACGAGGCACCGCCAGGCAGTCGTTGGTCACGTTGCGGTACGCGTCCGCCGGGGCGTTACGGATGTCCAGCTCGGTGATGTGCACGTCCACTCCGAGCGCGGCGAAGCTGGACAACGTCGTACGGTAGTTGCTCGGATAGTTCGAGCCACCCGTGAAGTGCGACTGCAGACCCACGCAGTCGATCGGCACGCCACGGTTCTTGAAGTCCTGGACCATCCGGTAGACGGCCTGGGTCTTCGCATCGGTCCAGTTGTCGGTGTTGTAGTCGTTGTAGCAGAGCTTGGCGCCGGGGTCCGCCGCCCGCGCGGCACGGAACGCCGCCTCGATCCAGTCGTTGCCCGTCCGCTGCAGGTTGGAGTCGCGCCGGGCACCGCTGGATCCGTCGGCGAACGCCTCGTTCACCACGTCCCACCACGTGACCTGACCGCGGAAGTGGGTAGCGACCTGCGTGACGTGGTTGAGCATCGCGTTGCGCAGCGCCGTACCCGACATGCTCTGCATCCAGCCCGGCTGCTGGCTGTGCCAGGCGAGCGTGTGGCCACGCACCTGCATGCCGCGCGATCGGGCGTGCTGCACGATCCGGTCGGCGTTGCCGTAGCTGAACTGGTTCTGGTTCGGCTCGGTCGCGTCGATCTTCATCTCGTTTTCCGGCGTGACCTGGTTGAACTCCCGATTCAGGATGGTCGTGTACGCCGAATCGCTCAACTTGCCCGCCGCGACGGCGGTACCGAAGAACCGCCCGCCACGCTCGGCGGCCGACGCGCCCAGGGTTGTGGCCGCCTGCGCCGAGGTGCTCACCACGACCGCGGTGCCGGTGGCGAGCAGCAGGCTCATGACGCCCAGCAACAGCCGGGACTGCCGGAATCGTCTCGTCGTCGGGCGGGGACGCGCCTCAACGGGTTGGTTCATCATTCCTGTAAGCCTCTCTGGTCAGTTGACAAGGTCGACGGAGTTTCACCGTGGGCCCGGGGACAGGGCGGCGGTGCAGGCAGCATTTGGCGGGTCCGGCGGGATCGGTCCGGACGCTGACGGATGGCGCCGCCTACGCGCCGGCCAGCTTGCGACGACCGAGGGAGCGGCGGGATCGCCGCGACAGCGGGCACGACTGGGGCCGGTCCGCCGCCGCGCGGTGTGAGACGCCCAACGCGGCCTCCTTTGCAGGGCGAGGGTGGTGGGGTACGGGTGCAGCCCGAAGCCGGTTGAGCCGGGACATGGACCTCAAGCCCACCCGTAGGCCGAGAGGTTACGGAAAAGTTTCGTATGATTCAAGTCTATGAATCTTTGCGTTGACCTGCCCTTCCGCCACAAAAACCCAGGTCGGACAGCGGATAGTCGGCGCCGGCAGCCTGGAAATTTTCGGCCACGGGCTCGCAAGTTTGCGGCCGGGGAGAGTGCGCACCGACCACACGGGAGCAAGCGACTTTTCGCTACCGACGACCGGAGCCGGCGCACCCCGACGGCAACCTGAGCCGCTCCGCCGCCTCCCTACCCGGAGGATCAGATGCGCAACGGATCGACCAGACCGCTACCGGCCGTTCTCACCGCGGGCACGGTGGTCACCGGATCGGTCTGCGGCAGAAGCTCGTCGCCGGCGGCCACACCGTCGACTTCGTCGGCTCCATCGACGACGGCCGCGCCGACCACGCCGCCGCCAACCACGTGCGCCCTTCCGGCGACGGCTCCTACTCCTCCTCGGCGAACACGACTTCGCGGCGCCGGTGAATCGCCGGGAGGACGGCGACGACGAGCGCCGCCACGGCCAGGGCCAGGAGGACCGCGGAGATCGGTCGGGTCAGGAAGACCGACGCGTCGCCGCGGGAGATGATGAGCGCCCGCCGCAGGTTCTCCTCCAGCAAGGGGCCGAGGACGAAGCCGAGCAGCAGTGGCGCCGGCTCGCAGCCGCACTTGATCAGGATGTAGCCCAGGATCCCGAAGAACGCGATCGCGTAGACGTCGTACGCGTTGAACGCCAGGGAGTAGGTGCCGATCGCGGCGAACAGGATGATCATCGGGAACAGCACCTGGTACGGGATGCGCAGCATGCGTACCCAGAGCCCGATCAGCGGCAGGTTCAGCAGGAGGAGCAGCACGTTGCCGATCCACATCGACGCGATCAGGCCCCAGAACAGTGCCGGTTCGTCGGTGAGGACGTTCGGGCCGGGGGTTATGCCGTGGACGATGAACGCGCCGACCATCAGTGCCATCACCGGATGCGCGGGCAGGCCCAGGGTGAGCAGTGGGATGAACGACGTCTGTGCGGCGGCGTTGTTCGCCGACTCGGGGCCGGCGACACCCTCGATCGCACCGCGCCCGAACTCCTGCGGCCGTTTCGAGATCCGCTTCTCGACGGCGTACGAGGTGAACGAGGCCAGCACGTGGCCACCGCCGGGCAGGACGCCGAGCGCGGCGCCGAGACCGGTGCCCCGCAGGATCGGGCCGACGATCCGGCGCCGGTCCTCGCGGGTCGGCCAGAGGCTCGTCACCTTGCTGATGACCGCCGCGCGGGTATGCTCGTTCTCCAGGTTGCGCAGGATCTCGGCCACCCCGAACATGCCGACGGCGACCGAGACGAAGTCGATGCCGCCGTACAGCTCGCGCTGGTCGAGCACGAACCGGGGCGTGCCGGTGTAGATGTCCTGTCCGACCGTGCCGAGCAGGACGCCGAGCGCGATCATCGCCAGTGCCTTGAGCGCCGTGCCACGGGCCAGCGCGATCGACACGATCAGGCCGAGCAACACCAGCGAGAAGTATTCGGCCGGGCCGAACTTCAACGCCACGCGGGCCAGCGGTGGGGCCGCGACGGCGAGCGCGACGGTGGCCACCGTACCCGCGATGAAGGAACCGACCGCGGCGGCGGCCAGGGCCGCGCCGGCCCGGCCCTGCCGGGCCATCTCGTGCCCGTCCAGGGCGGTGACCGCCGCCGACGACTCACCGGGCAGATTGATCAGGATGGCGGTCGTCGACCCGCCGTACTGTGCGCCGTAGTAGATGCCAGCCAGCATGATCAGCGCCGTGACCGGCTCGAAGCTGAACGTGATCGGCAGCAGCATCGCCACCGTCGCCGTCGGCCCGATGCCGGGCAGGACGCCGACCGCCGTCCCGAGCAGCACACCCACGAAGCAGTAGAGGACGTTCTGGACCAGGAAGGCGGTCGAGAAGCCCAGCGCGAGGTTGTCGAGAAGTTCCATGCCTCAATCCGGCGGTCGCGTCAGAACCCGAGCCACGGGCCCCATAGCGGGATCCGCATCTGAAGTCCGACGATGAAGATGAGCGTGCTGGCCAGGGTCAGCCCGGCGGCCACGGCGACGGCCGTGAGCAGCCGTACGCGGGTGCTGGCCAGCGTCGTGAGCAGGGCGGTCACCGCCGCTGTCGGTACGAATCCGAGGCGCCGGACGGTGAACCCGAAGAACAGGACCGCGAGGACGATGACGCCGACCGCACGCCACGGGACCGGTCCGAACGAGATCACCTCGCCGGCGACGAGTCCCTTGACGACGATCGCCAGCCCCAGGGTGGCGACGGTCGCGCCGACCAGCAGCGGAAAGGCTCCGGGGCCCATCCGCAGTGGGGTACCCAGTTCGTAGCCGAGCGCCCCCACCACGAACGCGCCACCGATCAGTACGAACACTCCCCCGGCGAGGACATCCGGGAAGGACCGGCGGCGTTCCACCTCAGGAGGCCTTGACCCCGGCGTCGGCGATGACCTTCGCCCAGGTGCCGAGCTGCTCTTCGAGCTTGGTCCGGTGTGCCTGCGGGGTCGCGGCCTCGGCCTGGACCGGCGCGGTGCCGAGCTTGGCCATCTGGTCGACGACCGCTTGATCGGCCAGTGCCACCTTCAGCGCCTCGGACAGCTTCTGTACGACCTCCTGGGGCGTGTCCGCCGGGACGTAGAGACCGTGCCACACGCTGACCTGGAGTTGGGGCAGCCCGGCCTCGGCGGTGGTGGGCAGGTCGGGCAGGCTCTTCACCCGCTCCGGTGTGGTCACCGCGTACGCCTTCACCTCGCCCGCGGAGATCTGGCCGCTGGTGTTGGTCGTCTGGTCGCACATGAAGTCGACCTGGCCGCCGACGAGGTCGGTCAGCGCGGGGCCGGTGCCCTGGTACGGGACCTCCTGGAGCTTGACCCCGGCGGCGCTCTGGAACAGCAGGCCGCACAGGTGTGATGCCGCGCCGATACCGGCGTTGGCCAGCGTGACCTTGCTGGCGTTCGCCTTGACGTGGGTCACGAGGTCCTGGAGCGTCGCGGGTGCGAAGTCCTTGCGGGCGACAATGGTCATCGGCACCTCGGTGACGAGCCCGACGGTCTCGAAGTCCTCGAGCGGCTTGTAGCCCAGGTTCTTGTACAGGGCCGGAGCAGTTGACATGCCGATGTGGTGCATGAGCACGGTGTAGCCGTCCGGTTCGGCCCGCGCGACCTCGCCGGCGCCGACCGTGCCGCCGGCGCCCTCGACGTTCTGGACGACGATCTTGGCGCCGAGCTTCGCCGCCATCGGCTCGGCGATCATGCGGGTGACCGTGTCCGTCGGACCGCCCGCGCTGAACGGCACGACGAACGTGATGTTCTGGTCCGGATAGCCCCCGCCTCCGCCGGTGGCGCCCCCGTTGCCGGAACAGGCGGCGACGAGCGAGACGAGGCCGATCGCGGCGACCAACCGCGCGGCGGCCCGGTAGCTGCCGGTCGTTTCCATATCGGGGCCTCCTCATCGGCGCATGCGCATTCGTCGGCGAGTGCGCGGCCTCAGTCTCGGCTGGTAGGGACGCGGATGGTGTCAGAGAAATCCCAAGGAACGCTCCGCATGTCAGAGGAATCCAAAGAACTCGGGGCTGACACGATCGTCGATCCGGGGCGTACAATTCGCGGGTATGCGGATCACCGTCATCGAAGATGACGACCGCGTGGCGCGGGGTCTGGTGACCGTCCTTGCCCAGGCGGGCTTCGAGGTCCACCGCATCGCCACCGCCGCGGAGGCAGCGTGTGCGGCCCCGTCCGACGTCGTCCTCGTCGATCTGGGTCTGCCCGACGGCGACGGACTCGACGTGATCCGCAGGCTGCGTGACCGCCCGGAGACCGCCGTGATCGCCGTGACAGCTCGATCCGAAGAGCACGAGCGGGTACGTGGCCTACGCGCCGGCGCCGACGACTACATCGTGAAGCCGTTCGGCGTCCCGGAGTTGCTGGCTCGGATCGACGCCGTCCTGCGACGTACCCGGGTGGCCCGTGCCCTGAGCCACCCGGACGGGCCGCTCGTCCTCGGCCCGATGCGGATCGGCGTCGGCACCCGCGAGGTCACCGTCGACGGCACGCCCGTGACGCTGACCCGCAAGGAGTTCGAGCTGCTCCTACTGCTGGCCCGGCGGGCGCCGAACGTGGTGAGCCGGGACATCATCCTCGACCAGATCTGGGGCGCGACCTGGGAGTCCTCGAGTCGCACCCTGGACACCCACATCGCGGCGCTGCGGCACAAGGTCGGGCCCGCCGTACTCATCCGCACGATCCACGGGGTCGGCTATCGGCTCCTGGCCGACCAGCCGGAGCTGATTGGCTGACGCATCGTGCACCGTCGCCTGCTCGCCGTCCTCGTACCCCTCGCGGTGCTGCTCGTCGCCGCGCTCGGGGCACCGCTCAGTGTCACCGTGGCCGAGCGGGAGATGCAGGAGACCTACGTCGACCGGTTGGGCGACGTCGGCCGGTTCGCGTCGCTGGCCGAGACCGCGCTGTCCAGCGGGCGTACCGAGGCGCTCCACCAGGAGCTGGCGCGCTACCACAAGCTGTACGGCATCCCGGTCGCGCTGATCGACACGTCGGGCAAGGTGCTGCTCGGACCGGCCGCCGCCTACCACGAGGCGGCGCGCGCCGAGCCGGCGTTGCCCCGGATCGTCACCGCGGCGCTGGCCGGAGCGCGGTCCGAACCGTCCGGGAAATGGGCGCCGTGGGACGACTCCGCTCTCGTCGTGGCCGAGCCGGTGGGCCGGGACAGTGAGGTCGTCGGCGCCGTCGTGACGATCTCCGACCTGTCCAGGACGCGCGATCGCATCCTCGTACGCTGGGCCCGGCTCGCCGGGCTCGGGCTGCTGCCGTTGATCGCACTGGTGGCCGTCGCCTGGCCGGTTTCGGCGTGGGTGCTGCGGCCGGTGTGGAAGCTGGACGCAGCGACCTCGCGGATCTCCGAGGGCGACCTGACGATTCGCGTCGACGCCGAGGCCGGCCCGGCCGAGCTGCGGCGGCTCACAGATTCGTTCAACACCATGATGGACGCCGTCGAGAATGCCGTGCAGCGGCAGCGGGCGTTCGTGTCCGACGCGTCGCATCAGTTGCGCAACCCGTTGACCAGCCTCCGGCTCGCGGTGGAGAGCCTCGAGATGCACCTGCGGCCGGAGAGCGACGGGCGACAGATGTACGACGTCGCCGTCGACGAGCTGAAGGCCATGCAGCGGATGCTGAACTCGCTGCAGGCCAGTGCGCGGATGGAGAGCATGCGGACGGCGTCGCCGGTGGATCTCGACGAGGTGCTGACGACCCGGGTGGACCGGTGGCGGGCGTTGACGGCAACGGCGGGGCAGACACTGGTGGTCGACGTGCCACCGGGGCTGCGGTTGCTGGAGCCGCCGGGCGGACTGGGCAGCATCCTGGACGAGCTGATCAGCAACGCGCTACGGCTGTCGGACGCGCAGATGGTGCAGGTGAGTGCCCGAGTCGTCCCCGATGGTGGTGCCGCCGAACACGGCAGCGACTCCGCGACCGGGGGCGTGGTGACCATCGCGGTTCGCGACGACGGCCAGGGGGTCGACGACACCGAGCGGGCCCAGGCACTACGGCGGTTCTGGCGGTCGCCGCGGCACCAGAACGTGCCCGGGACCGGCCTGGGACTGGCGATCTGCGCCGACCTGGTCGGGGCCGCCGGGGGCGAACTGCGGCTGGAGAAGGGCCTGCCGCGTCCGGACGGGTCCGGCAACGGGTTCGCCGCGGTGATCGCGCTGCCGGTCGTACCGCGGGTCGAGTCGCCCTCCGGCGCCCCGGCCCGGTCGCCGATCTGAGGACCCGGCCCCCTCGCCGGCCCGTTGCCGTACCTCGTCAGCGCTTGCGGTCGCGGAACCAGGCGGCCGAGCCCGGATGAAGCGGGACCGATGCGGTGGAGATCCCGGTACGGACGTTGATCCGCCACGCCTCGGGCACGGCCTCGGCGTCGTCGCGGCTCTCGGAGGCGATCGTCCCCGCGTACGTGAAGATCGTGTCGGTGATGGCGTAGACCAGGTCGTCGGGCAGGTCGTTGCGCACGAGGAGCACGTTCGGCACCGCAACGGTGCGGGTGGCCGGGACGCCGGCGTAGGCGGTCGCGGGAACCATGGCCGGAGCATAGGGACCCGGGTACGCCGTGAAGAGCGCGTCTGCCTGCGCGTCCAACGGAACCAGCCGGATGGGTTGCCGCTGCGCCAACTCCGTGATCGCGGGTGTCGGTACGCCGGTCAGGGAGAACATCGCGTCGATCTCGCCGTCGCGCAGTGTCGCCGCCGATTCGGCCTGGCTGAGGAACCGACCGTCGGCCTTCACCGGGCCGAGCCCCAGCACCCGCAGCGACGTGAACTCCGTGCCGGAGTCGCGGGCACCGAGGGATACGCGTTTGCCCTCGAGGTCCCGGAAATCGTCGATCGCCGAACTGGCCATGACCACGAGATGCAGGTGGCTGTCGTAAAGTCGGCAGATCGCCGAGAGTCCCTCGGGCGCGCTGCCGTCGCCGGTGATCAGTGCGTCGAGGCTCGTCAGCCCGAGGTGCACCTCGCCGGCCCGCAGCATCCGGATGTTGTCGGTGGACGCCCCGCTCGGCACGGTGGTCACCACCGCACCGGGCACATGCTCGGAGATGTGTTCGGCCAGCGCACCGCCGATGCGCCGGTACACCGCCCCCGCCGGCCCGGTGGCGAGTCGCAGGTGGACCCTGTCGAAGTCGGGCTGCTGGGAGCAACCAATGAGCAGCCCTCCGGCGGCCTGGAGCACCGCCCGCCGGCTGATCGGTGGCCCCGAGTTCAGCCCCATGCCGAGATGATACGCGGACGGCGTACGTCGGGGCGCCGACGCGAACAGAGATTCGTCGATGCCCCGCACCCGCGCCACCTGCCCATCGCCGCGCGCCACGAGGCCACCATCTGCCTCGCAGCGATCAACGAATGGCTCTGGTCAACCTTGGTCCGAGCCCGGGCCGGTCAGCCGTGCTCCCAGCCAGGCGCGGCTGCGCTGCAGCAGCCCCCGGGCCACACCCGTATCGGGAGCCCATGCTTCGAAGCCGTGCGGAGCACCGGGGACCACGTCGAGCACGCAGTCCACGCCCGCGTCGCGTAGGCGCTGCGAATAGTCGCGGTCCTCGTCAGCGAACAGATCGATGTCACCCACGCTGATCCAGGCCGGTGGCAGACCGCGAAGATCGGCGCGGCGAGCCGCGACCGAGTAGTCGGGGGTACGCGGGCCGCCCGGCTCGCCGCCGAGGTAAGCGCCCCACCCGACCCGGTTCGCGGCGTTGTTCCATATCCGGTGGCGCACCTGGTCGAGTTCACGACGGGCGGCGGTGCGGTCATCGAGCATCGGAGCAAAGAGCCACTGTGCGACCGGCTGGGCGCCGCCGGCGTCGTGCACCCGCTGCACCAGGCAGGCGGCCAGACCGGCGCCGGCGCTCGCACCCCCGACGCCGATGCGGTCCCGGTCGACCCCGAGGGACCCGGCCGATTGTTGCAGCCACTGCCAGGCGGCGAAGGCGTCATCGAGCGCGGCCGGGAAGGGGTGTTCAGGGGCAAGTCGGTAGTTCGTCGAGACAACGGCAACGTCGAGTTCCCGGGCGGTGACGGCGCAGAAGGCGTCGTCCTGGACGGCGTCGCCGATGACGTACCCGCCGCCGTGCACCCACAGCAGCGCCGCCCCCGAACCACCACCGACAGGGGTGTACAGGCGCAGGCCCGCGCCGTGGTCGACCTTGGTGACCTCGACGCCCTCGACCGGCTTGCCCGGCCCGCGCCGGTGGACCAGGGCACGTACCACCCGCCGTCCCCAGGTCCGATTGAGCGGCAGCCGCGGGGTACGCGCGACGGCGCGGCGCAACTCGGGGTCGACCATGGTCAGCTTCATGAACATCTCTCCTCGAATCTGGCACGCGCCTCGCTGCACGCCCGCCCCGACCTCGGACTCCAGCCATGATCCGAGCGGCGCCGCCGTACGGCCGGGGCACGAAAGCCGCGATCGCCATGATCAGGTGAAACCCCCGAGTCGGGACAGGCAGAGCCTCGATCTCGTGCTGCACTCACCGAAGTTTAAGTCAATTGATTGACTTACCGGGAAGATGTCGCCAGGCTGTGAGTCGACCGACATCGCCGAAAAGGACGCTGCGGTGGCTCGGGGCGAGGCGGACCAGGGTGGAATGGCGATGACGAGCAGGACCGCCGGCGACGACGCCGGGAGAACGTTGCGGGCGGAGCGGGCACTCACGACCCGAGAGCTGATCATGACGGTGGCGGAGCGCCTGTTCGCCGAACACGGAGTGCTCGCCGTGTCCAACCGGCAGGTCAGCGAGGCCGCCGGGCAGGGCAACAACACAGCGGTCGGATACCACTTCGGCACCAAGGCCGACCTGGTACGCGCGATCGCACGCAAGCACTCCGCACCGATCGAGGAGAACCGTCAGCGCATGCTGGCCAGGATCGGCCACCACGCGGACATCCGGGACTGGATCGCCTGCCTGGTCCGGCCGGTCACCGATCACCTGGCCGAGGTGGGCAGCCCCACCTGGCACGGCCGGTTCGCCGCGCAGGTGATGACCGACCCCTCGTTGCGCTCGATCATGATCGAGGAGTACGTCTCGTCACCGTCACTGGGACGGATCATGGACGGGCTGCACGGGTCCCTCCCCGAACTGCCGGCCGACGTGCGCGCCGAGCGAACCGACATGTCCCGGCAACTGCTGGTGCACACGTTCGCCGAGCGTGAGCGTGCCCTGGCCGATGGCACCCCCACCCCCCGGCCCAGCTGGCACGACGCCGCGAACGGGCTGATCGACGCACTCGTCGGGCTCTGGCTGGCACCGGTCACGACCCACCCCGACGAAGAACGGGAGCAACCATGAGAGTGACGGTGGACGAGGACAGATGCTGCGGCGCCGGCACCTGCGTGATGCTCGCGCCGGAGGTGTTCGACCAGCGCGACGAGGACGGGATCGTGGTCCTGCTCGACGCGGTACCGCCCGAGGCACTGCACGAGATCATCCGCGAGTCCGCCAGCGTCTGTCCGGCGGCCGCAATCTCGTTGCGCGAGAAGCCGTGAGCGGAGCCCCGGCGGCAAGCCGCCGAACCCGGAGCAACCCCGACAGCGTGCTGGTGGTCGGAGCCTCGGCCGCCGGCCTCGGCACCGTGGAAGCCCTACGCCGCGGGGGTTACCGGGGCCGGCTGACGGTGCTGGGCGCCGAGCCGCACCCGCCCTACGACCGGCCGCCGCTGTCCAAACAGATCCTCGCCGGTAGTTGGCCGGCCGATCGGTCCCACCTTCGGCCACCGGCCGCCCTGTCCGCCCTGGACGCGGAGATCATCACCGGTGACCCGGCGGTCGGTCTGGACACCGCGACCCGCACCGTCCACACCGCCGCCGGACGCACCCTGACAGCGGAGGCGATCGTGGTGGCCACCGGGCTGAGGCCCCGTACGCTGCCCGGTCAGGACGGGCTGGCTGGCGTACACGTGCTGCGCACGCTCGACGATGCGCTGGCGCTCCGGGCGGACCTGCTGCGCGGCTCGCGGGTCGTGGTCGTCGGAGACGGCGTGCTCGGCGCGGAGATCGCCGCCACCGCGCGGGGCATGGGGCTCCCGGTCACCATGACCGGCCCTCAGCCCGCGCCGCTGGCGATGCAGTTCGGCCCGCTGGCCGCTGGCCTGCTCGCGGACCTGCACGCCGAGCACGGGGTCGAGCTGCGGCTCGGTGCCGCGGCGACCGGGCTCACCGGGCGGGACGGGTGGGTCACCGGCGTGTGCCTGGAGAACGGCAGGGTGCTGCCGGCCGACGTTGTCGTGGTGGCATTCGGCGCCGTACCGGCGACGGACTGGCTTGTCGGCAGCGGGCTCCCGCTGGACGACGGGCTGGTGTGCGACTCCCGCTCGCGGGCGGCCGACGGGATCTACGCCGCCGGTGACGTGGCCCGCTGGCATCACGAGCGGCTCGACGTGTCGCTGCGGCTGGAGAACCGGACCAACGCCACCGAGCAGGCGGTCGCCGTCGCCGCCACCATCCTCGGCGACGACCGCCCCTACACCCCCGTGCCCTACCACTGGACCGACCAGTACGACGCCAGGATCCAGGTGCACGGGATCCTGGCGCCGGACGCCGAGGTGTCGGTCGTGGACGGTGCGGTGGCGGACCGCCGGTTCGTCGCGCTGTACCGCCAGGGCGGCAGGACCACCGGCGTCCTCGGCTGGAACATGCCCAAACAAGCCCGCCTGCGCCGACGGGAAATCCTCGGCCCTGCGGCACTCGTGGAGGAGGCATCATGACCAGCACCATCGATTCGACCGGAGCACCGGGGTTCCCGGCGGCCAGGGCGGCGAAGTGCCCATTCGACCCGCCGCCGACCATGCAGGCGCTGCGGGAGCGGACCCCGCTGGCACGGGTCCGACTGTGGGACGGCACCACGCCATGGCTGGTGACCCGGTACGCGGAACAGCGGGTCCTGCTGGCCGACCCGAGGGTCAGCGCCGACATGACCCGCCCCGGCTACCCGAGCCCGGCGCCCATCAGCGACGCGCCCATCAGCTTCATCCTCATGGACGACCCCGAGCACGCCCGACTGCGGCGGATGGTGACCGCGCCCTTCACCATCAAGCGGGTCGAGGCCATGCGGCCGGCCGTACAGAAGATCGTGGACGACCTGATCGACGACATGCTGACCGGCCCGAAGCCGGTGGACCTCGTGCAGGCGCTCGCGCTTCCGATGCCGTCGCTGGTGATCTGCCAACTGCTCGGCGTGCCCTATACGGACCATGACTTCTTCCAGGAGCACAGCAGCACGATGATCAACCGGGATGCGGAACCGGAGCAGCGGCGGGACGCCGCCGGCCGGCTGTTCGCGTACCTGGACGAGCTGATCGGCGAGAAGCTCACCGAACCCGGCGACGACCTGCTTTCCGGACTGACCGAGCGGATCAGGACCGGGGAGTTGACCCGACCGGACGCGGCCCAGATTGGCGTACTCATGCTGATCGCCGGGCACGAGACCACCGCGAACATGATCGCGCTCGGCACGCTGGCCCTGCTGGAGCACCCCGACCAGCTGGAACTGTTACGCGACTCGAACGACCCGAAGCTCGTCGCCGGCGCGGTCGAGGAACTCCTGCGATACCTGCACATCACACACAACGGACGACGCCGCGTCGCGCTCGAGGACATCGAGATCGCCGGCGGCGATCATCCGTGCCGGCGAGGGCATCATCCTGGCCAACGACATCGCGAACCGGGACCCGGAGATCTTCTCCGACCCCGACCGGCTCGACATCCAGCGGGACGCCCGCCGGCACGTGGCGTTCGGCTTCGGGGTGCACCAGTGCCTCGGGCAGCCACTGGCACGGATGGAACTCCAGGTTGTGTACAGCACGCTGTACCGGCGCATCCCCACGTTGCGACTGGCGGTCGAGCTGGACGAGGTCCCGTTCAAACACGACGGCTCGGTGTACGGGGTGTACGAGCTTCCCGTGACCTGGTGACCCTACCTCCGGAGGAGACCCCATGAAGGTGACCATCGACCAGGACAGGTGCGTCGCGTCCGGGCAGTGCGTGACAGCCGCGACGACCGTGTTCGACCAGCGCGACGAGGACGGCATCGTCGTACTACTCGACCCCAACCCACCAGGGGAACTCGCCGACGACGTCCGCCACGCGGCAGCCGTATGCCCGGCACTGGCCATCACCCTCACGGAGTAGCACCACCTGCGACCCGCCCGCCACGCCTGGGCTGACCCGGGCGGACCGGTTGGCGCTGCGACGGCGGTGTGGACCGGACGCGCCGGCCGCCATCCGGCAGCCGGCGCGTCGGATACGCGTACGAGGACAGCGGTCAGCGGGCCGTGGTGACCGGGACGGACGGGGCGTCGACCTCGCGCACCGGCTCCCCCGGATCCGACCGCACGTCGATCCGCGACGGCCACCAGTTCGCCCTGCCGAGCATGGCCATCAGTGAGGGAAGTACCACCCCACGGATGATCAGAGCGTCGAGCAGCACCGCCAACGCCAGGCCCAGGCCGAGCTGCTTGAACTCGATGAAGCTCAGGGTGGCGAAGATGGCGAAGACCGAGACCATGACGACCGCGGCACTGGTGACCACCCCCGCCGACTGGCTGATGCCCGTCGCGATCGCCTGACGGATGTCCCCGCCCTGGCGGGCCGCCTCGCGGATCGAATTGACCACGAAGACGTGATAGTCCATGGAGAGTCCGAAGAGCACCACGAAAAGGAACAGTGGGATCCAGGAGACGATGGCGCCGTTGGACTGGAATCCCAGGAGGTCTTCCGCCCACTCCCGCTGGAAGATCAGCACAAGCAGGCCGAAGGCAGCCCCGGCCGACAACGTGTTGATCACCAGCGCGACGACGCCAACCACCACCGACCGGAACGACACCACCATGACCAGGAACGTCAGCAGCAGGACGAGACCGACCACCCAGGGCAGCTTCTGCTCGACGTTGGCCGCGTAGTCGAGGCTGTTGGGCACCTGACCACCAACCGTGACTTCGGCCCCGGGCACCCTGCCGATCGTCTCCGGCACGATCACCTCACGCAGCTTCCGTACGGATTCCTCCGCCTCGGGCGAGTTGGTGGCGAACCGGGTCGCCACATTCACCACGTGCACGGTGCCGTCGGCAGAGGAGCGCGACTGCGGATCCTGCTCCGCGCCGAACAGGTCGTCCTGACTCACCCGGGTGGTAAGTTGTGCCAGCGTGGCGGCCACCTGATCCGCGCTCGACGCCGGCGCTTCGACGACCACCTGGTGGGTGGTTCCCTTGCTCGGAAACGCCTCGGTCAGCCGGCTGTAGGCGGCGATCGCCGGGATCGACTGCGGATAGTCGTCGACCTCGGCCGACTTGAGCCGCAGGTCCAGCGCGGGCAACGCCATCGCCAGCAGCGCGGCGACGGCGAGGACGAAGGTCAGCGCCGGGAACCGCAGCACCGGACGGAGCAGCGCAGGCCACAGCCTCGGCTCGCCGCTACGACCGGTCAGCCGCCACAGGATCGGCACCCTCGGCCGGTCCAGTCCCTTGCCGAGCTTGGCGAGCAGTGCGGGCAGCACGGTCAGGGACCCCAGGACCGCCACCGCCACGACGATGATCGACCCGGTGGCCAGCGAGGTGAAGACCAGATCGTTGGAGAGGTATAGCGCGGCCATCGACACGATGACCGCGATGCCCGAGACCACCACCGAGTGGCCGGACGTGGCCGTCGCGATCTCGATGGCATCGATCCGGTTCCGTCCGCGCGCCCGCTCCTGCCGCTCACGCTTGAGGTAGAACAGCGAATAGTCGACGCCGACCGCCATTCCCATCAGCAGGATCATGTTGGACACCTGACCCGGATCCGGCACCAGCTGGGACACGAGCGCCCACAGTCCCATCGCCGCGCCCACCGAGGAGAAGGCGAGCAGGACCGGCACGCCGGCCGCGATGATCGCACCGAACGCGACCATCATGATCAGCAGGGTGACCGGCAGGCTCAGTGTCTCGGCCTTGACGAAGTCGGAACCCAGCTGCTCGTTGATACCGGCCTGCACGGAGGCCGGGCCGGACTGCTCGATCCGCAGGGCGGGGAAGGCGTCCTGCACGGCGGAGGTCTCGTCGAGCAACGGAGTCACCCGTTGGTCGGCGGTCCGCGCGTCACCCGACATCGTCACCGCCACCAGGAGCGCCGAGCCGACCGGTGCGGGCACCGGGTCGGCCACCTGGTCCACCTCGGACAGGCCACGCATCCGGCGGGTGGCGTCGGCGGCGGCCCGCTGCGCCTCGGCCGTGTCGAAACCGACGCCACGGGCCGTGATCAGGATGTTCTCCACCGCCGGTGGGGTCAGCCCCGCCGAGTCACGCGTCTGGGTGGCGCGCCCCGACTCTCCCTGGCCCAGTTCGTCGGGGGTGGCCAGGCGGATCCCCGCCGACGAGGCTGCCAGACAGACCGCCACGAACAGGGTCCAGAGACCAATGGCCCACCACGGGTGGAGCGCGCTCCATCTTGCTACGCGAACGGTGACAGATCGCTTGGTCAACGTCTTGGACCTTTCATTTCGACTGGGGGTAACGGGCATCGGATCGACATCTCGCCAGCACCGAGTCTGAGCCGGAAACCTCGCCCGGTCACGGGTAGCACCATCCCCATGGAGGGTGGTCCTACTACCCGTTTATTCGACGACGGCCTACTCGATAATCGGGTCAACGGCGGCTCGTCCGCCGATGGCGCCACCCGGCGGCGGGGCATCGCGAGGGGATCGACATGACAAAGAGCATCGACCGGATGGCCGGACGTTGGGAGCTGCTGGGCTGGGCGTTCATGATGGCCGGGCTCGCCGTGGCCGAACTGCTCCTGCTCACCTGGGTGCTCACCACCCTGACCCTCGCGGCGGTGTGGATCGGTCTGCCGCTCTTCGTCAGCGCTGTGCTCGCGCTCCGTCGGTTCGCGGACCGGCGCAGGCTGTGGGCCGGCGAGAAGATGGGCGTGGTGATTGGCCGTCTTTATCGACCCGTTCCGGAGCGCGGTTGGGTGATGCGCTTCCAGGCGGTGGCCAAGGACCCTGCGACCTGGCGCGACATCCGCTGGCTGTTCGTCGACTGCACAGCGGGCCTGGCGCTCTGTCTGGTGCCGGTGGCACTCTTCCTGGCCGGCGTACTCGGCCTCGCGCTTCCGCTGATCTGGAGTCAGTTGCCCGCCGACGCCGCACTGGACTTTCCCCTGGGGTTGCGGGTCACCGACGTGTCGAGCGCGCTCACCATCGCCGTACCCAACGGGATCCTGTACCTGGTCGGCTGGTGGTGGCTGACCCCCGCGCTGATGCGTTGGTACGCCCGCCTGGTCGAACTCTGCCTGCGGCCCGACGAACGTTCGCGGCTGTCCGACCGGGTCGAGCGTCTGGCCAGCTCGCGCGCCCACAGTGTGGACCACCAGGCCGCGGAGTTGCGCCGGATCGAGCGCGACCTGCACGACGGCACCCAGGCTCATCTGGTCGCCCTCGGTATGAACCTCGGACTCGCCGAGACCATGCTGACCGACGACCCCAAGGTGCAGAGCCTGCTGGCCGAAGCCCGGGCGCACAACAGCCAGGCGATCACCGAACTGCGGGCCCTCGTCCGTGGCATCCGGCCGCCGGTGCTCAGCGACCGTGGCCTGGTCGGGGCGCTGCAGGCGCTGGCCATCCGCATCCCGATGGAGGTGGAGGTCGACATCGAACTGCCCGCACGACCGCCCGAGCCGATCGAGTCGGCCGTGTACTTCGCCGTCACGGAGGCCCTCACCAACGCCATCAAGCACAGCGGCGCCACCCACGCGTGGGTACGTGGCACCTTCGTCAACGGCACCCTCTCGTTCCTGGTCGGCGACAACGGGCGGGGCGGCGCGGCACCGACAACGGGCGGTGGCCTGGAGGGGATCGAACGCCGGCTCGGTGTCTTCGACGGCACCACCGCCGTGGCCAGCCCTCCCGGCGGCGGTACCACCATCAGGTTCGACATCCCGTGCGAGTTGAACACGAGCAACCCGGCCTGATCCCTGCCGCCGTCGCGGGTGCCGGAGGTGCACCCGACGGCGGCGGCGGGAGTATCTCGTCAGCGCGTCGCCGCGGTGCTGAATGCCCGCACCGCCAACGGCACGGTGATCACCATCATCAGCGCCAGCACCACCACGGCCACCAGCACCGGCTGCTCCGATGGAAGACTGCCGCTGGCCGCGATCGGGTTGCCCCACAGGTGGCGGCAGGCGGCGGCCACGCAGCTCAACGGGTTCCATTCCGCGACGGCACCCAGCCAGCCCGGCATCCGTTCGGTGGAGAGAAACGCGTTGGAGACGAACGAGAAGAGTACGAGCACGAGCGAGCCGGTCGACTCGATCGACTCGAGACTGCGCATCACCAGCCCCAGCAGCACGCCGACCCAGAGCGTCGCGTAACTGAACATCAGGAGCAGTGCGAATCCGGCGACGGTCTGGCCGAGCCCGTTGTGCGGACGCCAGCCGAGCAGCACACCCATTCCGGTGACCAGGAGCAGGGTCACCGCCGAGAGGATCAGATCGGCGACCGTGTGCCCGATCAGCACAGCCGCACGGGAGATCGACAGCGTACGGAACCGGTCGACCAGGCCGTTGCGCAGATCCTCGGCCATACCGACCGCGGTCGGACCGATGGCCGTCAGCCCGATCTGCGCGGCGACCCCGGCGAAGATGTACTCCTGGTAGGTGCCGCCCCCCGGCACCACGATGGACGCCTCGAACAGGTAGCCGAGGGCCACGATCATGACGAGCGGGTTCAACGCGACCGCGAGCAGTTTGCCCGGGCTGCGGCGCAGGTGCCGCAGTCGCCGGCCGACCAGCGCGGTCACGTCTCCGAAGATCGGCACGACGTCGTCGAAACGATCCAGGACGGCTACGCGCCCGCCGTCGAGCACACCTGCACTCATGACTCGCCGCCCTTGGTCGTCGGTGCTCCGGTGAGTTGAAAGAAGACGTCGTCGAGGGAGGGCCGGCGCAGGGCGAAGTCGGTGACGTCCAGGCCGGCGGCCCGCAGGGCAGCCGCCGCCTCCGCGATGCTGTCGATGCCACTGATCAACTGTGCCGAAACGGTGTCACCGGCCCGGCTCACCATCGGCGGACCGACCGCGACCGGCACCAGGGCGGCGAGCGCGGCGGGAACCAGATCCGCGCGGACCGAAACCTCGAGCCGCTCCCCACCGACCTTGCGCTTGAGCTCGTCCGGCGTCCCCTCGGCGATCACCCGCCCGCTGTCGATGACCACGAGCTGGTTGGCCAGTTGGTCGGCCTCCTCCAGGTACTGCGTGGTCAGCAACACGGTCACCCCTTCGGCGACCTGGTCGCGTACCAGCGCCCAGAGGGTGGCCCGGCTGGTCGGGTCGAGACCGGTGGTCGGCTCGTCGAGGAACAGCACCGGCGGCTCGGCGATCAGGCAGGTGGCCAGGTCCAGTCGCCGGCGCATTCCACCGGAGTAGGTCCGCACCGGTCGCCGCGCCGCGTCCGTCAGATCGAACCGTTCCAGCAGCTCGGTCGCCCGTTCCCGGGAACGCCGCCGGCCGAGCCGCGACAGCCGGGCGAGCAGGACGATGTTCTCCTCGCCCGTCAGGGTGTCGTCGACGGCCGCGTACTGCCCGGAGAGACCGATCTTCCGCCGGACCTCCCGGGCCTGTCCGACCACGTCGAACCCGGCCACCCGTACCCGGCCCCGGTCGGGGGCGAGCAGTGTGGTCAGGATCCGGACCATGGTCGTCTTACCCGCGCCGTTCGGCCCGAGTACGCCCAGCACCGTGCCGGCCGGCACGGTCAAGCTCACCTCGGAGAGCACAGCTCGGCCACCGTACGACTTGCCGAGCGCCTCAACCTCTATCGCCAGGTCCATCGCTCCCCCAATCGGTTGTTCGCGGGCCACGGCACTAGGCGCGCACGGCAAGCAGGATCCGGTGCATCGGCGTGTCGATCAGACGGATTCGGCGCAGCCCCGCCGTGTTGAGCCACTGGTCGTACTCGCTCAGCGTGTAGGCGTCCCCGCCGCCGGTGGCGAGCATCGAGGCGGCGAAGAGTCGGAAGAACCGGTCCTGGGTCGTACCGGGTCCGGTGCCATCGTCGATGATCTGGTCGATGATGGCGACGACGCCGCCGTCGGCCAGCGACTTGCTGGCCTTGAGGCTGAGGTCCTGCGCCGCGTCCGGGGTCTGGAGGTGGAAGATGTTGGCGAACAGCACCAGGTCGAAGCCGCTGCCCCAGTCCTGTTCCCAGAAGTCCCGCACCACCGCGTCGAACCTTGCCTCCACCCCCACCCGCTCGCTCTGCGACCGGGCGATCGGGACGATCCGGGGTACGTCAATCCCGAGACCGGACATCGCCGGGAACTCCCGCAGCATGAGCTGGCTGTACAGGCCGGTGCCGCAGCCCACGTCGAGCAGCTTCGTGGCCTGGTCCGGGGTCCAGCCGTGTTCGCGCAACGCGCCCGCGAGGGCGGAGACGATCGGCGGCGCCCAGAAGTTGATGCCTCGTGCCAACGACTCGTACTGGACGTCGGAGATCTGGTTGTGCTGCTGCGTCGCGCCGCCGGTGCCGCGTACCTCGTCGGCCAGATTGCGCCAGGCGTCCCACGCCCGCATCCGGTCGTAGCGCATCTTGCCCGCCAGGCTGTACAGGCCATCGGGCCGCAGGCACTCCCGCAGGTCCGACGGGAGCGTGTAACCCACCGCGCCGTCGGTCACCGTACGGTCGAGAATCTCGTACGCGTACAGCGCGTCCAACAGCACCCGCATGCCGCGCGGATTGGTGTCGAGCTCGTCGGCCAGTTGCGCGGCCGTGACCGGCTGGTCCCCGAGTGCCACGAAGACACCGAGGTCGAAGGCGGCCTCGATCACCCCCGGCGCCCAGATCCCGATCAGGTGCTCGTACATCCGGTGCGCGGCACGGACGACACCGTGGTCGGCACCGGACGCCGAGACGAGATCCATGTCGACGAGGCTGGTCATCTCCTCCGCAGTACCCACCGCTGCGGCAGTCGGCTGTGGTGTGGACAGTCTCACGGTTCGATCCCCATTCGTTCGGGTGAATGTGTCGGGCGTTGATCAGCCAATGCGGGCGAGTCCCCGCGCGTCTCGTCGGGCGGTGCCTCGGGACACGGCCAGCGGATCCCAGTCCGCCGGGCGGTCCGGAAGGACGGCCGGGTCACCGATCACCGTGCCGGACCGGGCCTGGGCGAGCAGCGGCCGGTCGAGGATCTGTCCGGCGCACATGGCACCACCGACCATCACCCCGCCGATCCCGCTGCCGTGCCGGGTGCTCTGGCCGACCACGTACAGCCCCGGCACGGTGGTCCGGGTGTCCGGTCGGGTACCGACGCCGGCGCCCCAGCGGCCCAGGCCGTAGGGGGTGCCGCCGGTGGACCAGGTGTAGCGCTCCTGACTCAGCGGCGTCGCCGTCTCGAGATGCACTATCCGGTCCCGGAACGGACCGAGTGCCTCCTCCGCGGCGTCGAGCATCGCGTCCGTCACCCGCTGCTTCTCCCGCTGGTAGACCTCGTTGCGGCGGTAGCGTCCGCCCTCCGCCGGGCCGGTGCTCACCCCCCACCGCTCGTATCCCGGTGGGCAGAGGGTCATCAGTTGGAAGTTCGAGTGTCCGGGTGGACACACCGCGCGGTTGTGCGGATCCTTCAGCGACGCGAAGGAACAGAACAGGTAGTCCACCGTGTCGAACGAGCCGGCGGCCAACCGGGCGTAGAGCCCTTCGATGTCGTCGTCGCGCAACCACCACAGGTTGGCGTTGCGCCGCTCCGGCAGCGGCGTGTCCAGTGCGACGTAGAGCACCGTCAGCGCCAGGGTCGGCACCGCCCGGTCGGTCTTCTCCACCACCGCCGTGGTGAAGGCGTCGCTGCCGCCGGCCAGTTCCAGGACGGTCCGGCGGTAGTCCGCGTTGCACACCACCAGGTCGGCCCGGATGGTCCGGCCGTCGGCGAGCGTCACCCCGGTCGCCCGCCCGCCCTCGACCAGGATTCGGGACACCGCACAGCGCGTCCACAGCTCGCCGCCGTTGGATTCCAGGGACTCCACCAACGAGGCGGCAAGCATCTGCCCACCGCCCTCCGGGTAGTAGGCGCCGTGCAGGTAGTGGTCGATCATCCTGACGTGCACGCCGACCGAGGCGGCCGACGGCGCCAACCCGTAGTTGCCGCTCTGCGCGGCCAGCACGGACCGCGCCGGTCTGGAGAGCCGGCAGTGGTCGAACAGATCGGCCAGGGTCCGTCGGTGCCACGCCACGGTCGTCGACGCCTCGATCCGGTGACCGCCGCCGGGCGTCGGGGGGGCACCCGGCGCGGCCCGCACCACCTCCGCGCAGACGTCGAAGTACCGGAGCAAACCTTCGGTCTCGGCGGGGAAGGTGGCAAGCAGCCGGTCCCGATAACGGTCCCAGCCCGCCGGTACGTCGACCGACCGCCCCGGCATCACGATGTGGTCGAAACCGTCCTGGTCCATCGGTCGGAACCGGACCCGATCACGCAGACCCAGACCGGCGAGGATGGCGGGAATGGTGCCGCCCGGCCCGCAGTCGCCCAGATAGTGCACGCCGACGTCGAACTCGTACGCACGCCTGCGCCGGAAGACGTGCCCGTTGCCGCCGGCGACGTCGTGCTGTTCGAGAACCAGCACCCGCCGGCCGCTCGCCGCGAGGTAGCCGGCGCAGGTCAGGCCCCCGAGTCCGCTACCCACGACAACCACGTCCCACGACAGGTCGTCACCGCGCATCGATTGTCCCGGCATCAGATCGATATCCCGCCGTGGATCTCGACGACCGAGCCCGTGATGTAGGTGGCCCGGTCCGAGGCCAGGAAGGAGACCAGGTCGGCGACCTCCTCGGCGGTACCCATCCGACCCAGCGCGACCGAATCGCGAATTCGCTCGCTGACCGAACCGGACAGGGCGTCGGTCATGTCTGTGTCGATGAAGCCGGGTGCCACCACGTTGGCCCGGATCCCGTAACGGCCGACCTCCTTGGCCAGCGCCTTCGAGAATCCGATGATCCCGGCCTTTGCCGCGGAATAGTTGGTCTGCTTGGCGTTGCCGTACACGCCGGAGACGGACGAGATGTTGACGATGCAACCACGCCTGCGCTTCATCATGCCGAAGGCCGCCGCACGGCAGACGTGGTAGACGCCGTCCAGGTTGGTGCGCATCACGGCACCCCAGTTGTCGTCCGACATCGTCACCAGAGGGCCGTCGCGGGTGATGCCGGCGGAGGTCACCGCCACCGAGATCGGACCCACCTCGCGTTCCGTCCGGCTGATCCAGGCGCGCACCGCATCGGCGTCGGTCACATCGACCCTGCTGGCGACCACCCGGGTGCCCCACTTGCCGGCCTGGACCGTCACCTGGTGCGCGGACTCCTCGTCGGCCCGGTAGCAGAAGGCGACGTCGAATCCCTCCTCCGCCAGCCGCAGCACGGTCGCCCTGCCGATGCCCCGGGACCCACCACTGACCACCGCGAGCCGCGATGCGCCCTCGTCCATGATTCCGTCTCCCATTCCCGTCACCGATCCACCGAAGCGCCGACACTCGTCGGGTCACTCCCCTGCCGGGCCGCCGGGCTCCCGTACTCCGGGACCCGCAACTGCACCCGTGGGCGCATCGTCACCACCGCCTGGCGTACGGTCAGCACCCTGGTGGTACCCACCAGGCTGTGGCCCTCGAGGATCGCGGTGTCCGCGACCTCCCGCACCAGCCGTGCGTGATGCTCGACCAGGTCACCGGGGAGAACCGGGTCGCCGTACCCGACCCCGGAGATCGCACCGAGCAGCATGACGCGATCCGAACCGACGTCGGCGGTGGTCAACAACAGGCCCGCGGCCTGCACCCACGACTCCAGCAGCAGGGTCTGCGGGTACGCCACCCGGCGCTCGTCGGTGTCCAGAGCCGTGCCGGCGTACCACGGCTCGTTGCGCGTCACCGCCTTCACGGCGACGATCCGGTTACCCGGCTCGATCGTCACCACCCGGTCGATCAGCAACATCGGGTACCGGTGTGCGAGCGACGGCTGCGGCGTCGTACCCATCACCGGTCACCTTGCCGCAGCCGGAGCCGGACCAGCGCGGCGAGCCCGCGCTCTGTCGACACCCGGGCGGCGCAACCCGTCCCCTGGTCGACCCGGTCCCACTCGACCTCGATCGCCAGGGTGTCCCCCGGATAGACGGCGTCGCGGAAACGGGCCGATTCGACCGTGTCGAGGCGGAGCGGGCCGAACTCGGGCGGTGCCGTACGCGTCGCCGCCTGGAGCACCGACTCGATGACGCACACTCCGGGAAAGATCGGGAAGCCCGGAAAGTGTCCGGCGAGGACGGGCTCGTCCGGGCGTACCCTGAAGCTGGCCGCCGACCGCCACCCGCCATCGACCAGGGCCGCCCGCCGGACCACCCGGACCGGTTCCCGCAGCGGACTCAGCGGCTGCCGGACCGACGTCGAGGTCGCCTCAGGATGCATCGCAGAGCCTCAGCAGGGCGCAGGCCACGGTGCCGTCCCGATCCACCGAGGTGACCAGCGCGACCCTTCCGCCGAGACCACCGGCGGTGTGCGCGGTCGCCAGCACCGAACCGATCTGGAAGGCTCC
The DNA here is from genome assembly GCF_053601675.1 of Micromonospora sp. NPDC004704. Classification (NCBI taxonomy): domain Bacteria; kingdom Bacillati; phylum Actinomycetota; class Actinomycetes; order Micromonosporales; family Micromonosporaceae; genus Micromonospora; species Micromonospora sp. NPDC004704. The sequence goes on from NZ_JBSGCD010000036.1 coordinate 24,252, forward strand.
GGACACGCACGCGGTCTCGCCGAGCAGACCCGACACCGACGGCAGCACCGTCACCTCCTCACCGAGGGTCTCGGCGACCACCTGCCGCTCGTGTCCCCCCAGCGGTCCGGGCGCGTCGCTGAGCGCCACGAGGTCGACATCGCCGGTGCCGAGGCCGGCGGCCTTCAGCGCCGCGAGGATGCAGGCCGCCAACTCCGCACGCGGGTCCGCGTCGAAGAAGATCCGCGACTCGACGACCAGGACCTCGGCCAACGGCCGACGATCCGCGCCGACCGCACCGACCGGTTCGACCAGCATCATCAGCGCGCCCTCGCCGAGCACCACCGGAGTCTCCGGCGCCGCCTGCCGCCACAGCCACGACCGGCTCCGGGAGTAGTCCTCCGTCGCCCCCACCAGTGCCCGCGCCGCCCGGCCGTTGGCCAGCAACCGGCGGGCGTAACGCAGACCGAGCAGCGCACTGCCCCGCCCGCCCGCCATGGTGGTGTTCGGTCCCCGCAGCTCGTACCAGATCGCGCACTGGCCTGCGGCGGCGTTCATCACCGCGTACGGCATCATCGCCGGGTCGACGTAGAAGGGCTTCTCCTCGGTGAGCGAGGCCCGGGTGAAGTCCATCATCGTCTGGGTGCTGCCGAAGGAGGTACCGAGTACCAGGGCGGTGTCGTCGCGTCCCCGCACGCCCCCGTCCGGGCCGAGATCCGTCAGCAGCGCGCCGACGGCCGACAGGGCGAGAGCGGTGCCCCGGTCCATCGCCCTGGTTCCCTTCTTGCCCAACATCTCCCGGATGTCGAAGCCGGGTACCAGGCAGGCCCGGTCGTCGGGCACGTCCCACTGCGGGGCGCGCACCTCGGTGTCCGTCGGCCGCTGCTCCCGCAGTCCCTCGACGAACGCCGACCGGCCGACCCCGTACGGGGAGACGGCCGCCCAGGCCGTGATGACCAAACGGTCCGCGTCGACCCCCGTGGCACTCACACCATCACCCCGTTGTCCGCGTCCTCGTAACGGCCGAGCATGACTATCGCGTTGTTCCCGCCGAAGGCGAGCCCGTTGTTCTGCACCACCCGCAACTGCGCCGGCACCGAATGGTTCGGTACGCAGTCGATATCGCAGTCGGGATCGGTCTCGACGTGGTTGATCGTCGGCGGGATGAAGCCCTGTTTGATGGCGAGCGCGCAGGCAATCGCGCTGAGCGCGCTGGCCGCCCCCATGGTGTGACCGAGCATCGACTTCAACGAGACGGTGCGTGGTGTGTCTGCGCCGAAGACGCTGCGGATGGCCCGGGTCTCGGTCACGTCGTTCGCCTTCGTACCGGTGCCGTGCGCGGAGATCAGGTCGACCTCCGCCGGTGTGACGCCGGCATCCGCGAGGGCCAGCGCCATGCAGCGGGCAACGCTGCTCTCGTTGGGTGCCACCTGGTGGTAGGCATCGCAGTTGAGCCCGTAACCGCGGATCTCGGCGTAGATCCGGGCGCCGCGCCGCTGCGCCGACGCGAGTGACTCCAGCATCAGCACCCCCGCGCCCTCACCGGTGAGGATCCCCTTGCGGTTCTTGTCGAACGGTTGGCAGAACTCCGGCGCGATGGTGCCGAGCCGGTAGAACCCGGTGAAGGTCTTGCGACACATCGCGTCCGCGCCGCCGCAGAGCGCGAAGTCGACCTCGCCGGAACGGACCGCGTCGAAGCCGTACCCGATGGCGTAGTTACCGGCCGAGCAGGCCGTCGCCATCGTGATCGCCTCCACGTCGGACAGGCCGAGCTCACGGGCGACCGACATGGCCAGACGGGACGCGGGGAGGCGACGGGCACGGGCCGGTTCCATCCGGGTCGGCCCGCCGGCCACGTCCTGCCCCACCAGGTGATCGAGGTCGTACGACTCACCGTCGGTGGTACCGATGGAGATGAGTCCGCGTCGGGCCTGGAGCGTCTCATCGTCCAGACCGGCGTCGGTCACCGCCATCCTGGCCGCCGCCACCGAAAACTGACTGGCCCGACCGAGTTGCTCGATCGGGGTGTTGCGGATCCACGACTCCGGTTCGAAGCCGACGACCTCGCAGCCGTTGGTGTGGGCGAACCCGGTGGTGTCGAAGACGCTGATCGGCCGGACACCGGACCGTCCCGCACGCAGGCCGGCCGCGAACTGATCAGCGCCCACGCCGATGCTGGAGAAGACCCCGACACCGGTGAGCACCACGCGGTGCGCCGAACCTGTTTCCCTGCTAGCTGACATGACCGCTCCCGTCCGATCGTCGCGTCGCCTGATCCGGCTACCAGTTCGCTGCTTTGGCCACGACGTCGTAGACACCGCGCAGGTTGGTCATCCGGGCCATCTCGGCCTGGTCGATCACCACGTGGTAGCGGCGTTCGAGGGCCGACAGCACCTCGATCGCGCCCAGCGAGTCCGAACCGTGCTCCTCCTGGAAGAGGCTGCTCTCGGTCACTTCCTCCGGTTCGAGCTCCAGGGTCTCGCAGACGATCTCCTTGATCTCCTCGAAGCGTTCGGTGTCGATTGCGGATGCGCTCACGGTTCCTCCAGATGGTGTCGCGACGGACGGTGGTGGTGCGTACGACTCAGCTGCGGGTCGCCTCGATCAGGCTGTTCGGCCGCATGTCGACCCAGTGCTCCTCGACGTAGGCCAGGCAGGCATCCCGGTCGGCGGCGCCGAAGACCGTCGACCAGCCGGCGGGTACCTCGGCGAACCGGGGCCAGATGCAGTGCTGCCCCTCGTGGTTGACGAGAACCAGGAACACACCTTCGGGATCGTCGAACGGGTTGTTACTCAACACGGGCCTCCCGCTGATATTCGGCAAGTTGGTTCAGTTCGGTGGCGAGGATCCGACCGATCTGCGTGAGCGGCTCTGCGGTGAGCATGAAGTCATGCGCGCAGGGCACGTCGTGGCGCTCGATCGGGCCGTCGACGTGTGGGCGCCACAGTTGCGCGTTCGACCCGGGTACGGCGTCCGACTCGGTGGCGCTGAAGTAGACGAGCTTTCCGACGTACCCGGCCGGCCGGTACGCCCGCCGCAGGCGTGCGTTGTTGCGGCACACCCGCAGCAGGTTCGCCAACTGCTCCTCGGTCATGGCCGACATCAGGTGCTCGTCGCGGTGGAACCGGGCGACCAGGTCGGCGAGCACGATCGGACCGGCCAGCAGTTCGTCCGGGTCGTAGCCGAGGTAGGTCAGGACCTGCCGCAGCAGCTCGCGGTCGTCGGGCAGTTCCTCGTCGGGAGTGGCCGGTGCTCCGTCGAGGCTGACCAGCAGAGCGACCCGTTCCTGTGCCCGCTGCAGCTGTACGGCCATCTCGTACGCCAGCACTCCGCCGAACGACCAGCCGAGCAGGTGGTAAGGCCCGTCCGGCTGGATCTTCCGAATCTCGCCCAGATACTCGGCGGCCATGTCCGGAAGCGTCTCCGGAAGAGACTCGCGCCGCATGATCCCGCGCGCCTGCAGGCCGTACAGCGGGTAGTCGGCGCCGAGATGGGCCGTCAGCCCCCGGTAGAACCAGCTCAGTCCGCCGCCGGGGTGGATGCAGAAGATCGGTGGCCGAGTGCCCCGCGGGCGGAGCGGGATCATGGTGGCGAACGAGTCGGATTCCGACAGCTCCGCCAGCCGCTCCGCGAGTTCGGCGACCGTCGGAGCCTCGAACAGCGCGCGGATCGGCAACCGCACCCCGAGCTCGGTCCGAATCCGGCCGGCCAGTCGGGTGGCGAGCAACGACTGGCCGCCCAGGTCGAAGAAGTCGTCGTGGACGCCGATGTCGGGCACCCCCAGCACCTCGGCGAACATCGCGGCCAGCCGGCGTTCCCGGGCATCGCGGGGAGGGGTACCACCGACGGCCGGCCGATCCGGTGCCGGCAGTGCCGACCGGTCGAGCTTTCCGTTGGTGGTCAACGGCAGCGCGTCGAGCCCGACGTAGGCGTTCGGCAGCATGTAGTCGGGCAGCACCTCGGCGAGGTGCTTGCGCAGCACCTGGATGCCGGCGCTGGACGCCGCCGACGCCGGAACGAGGTAGCCGACGATCCGCTCCTTGCCCGACGGGTCCACGCGTACGCCGACCGCCGCCTGGTCGACGGCGGGATGGCCCATGAGCACGCTCTCGATCTCACCGAGCTCGATCCGGTAACCGCGTACCTTCACCTGGTCGTCGGTCCGGCCGAGATACTCCAGCTCGCCTACGGAGGTCCACCGGGCCAGGTCGCCGGTCCGGTACATCCTGGCGCCAGCACGGGCGGAGAACGGGTTGGCCACGAAACGCGCCGCGGTGAGCGTCGGTCGGGCGACGTATCCCCGGGCGAGGCCGGCCCCGGCGAGGTAGAGCTCCCCGACCACGCCGTCGGCCACCGGCCGGAGCATCGAGTCCAGCAGGTACACCTCGGTGTTCCAGATCGGACGGCCGATCGGTACGGCGCCGGCCGGAGCCGGTGCGCCCGGCGCCAGGGCGTAGACCACCGAGCCGACCGTCGCCTCGGTCGGTCCGTACTCGTTGACCACCGTCATCGCCGGCCGACGTCGCCGCAGCTCGCTCAGGTTCTCCCCGAGTAGTTGCTCACCCCCGACGACGAGGTCACCGGTGGGTGAGAAGCGGCCGGACACCTGGTCCAGCAGGCGCAGGTGGCTCGGGGTGGCCTTGAGGAAGGTGCACACCTCGCCGGTCGGGACGGGGCCGTCCGGCACCGCCGACTCGGCGGTCAGGTCGGCCGCCACGATCCGGCCGCCGGAGACCAGCGGCGCGTACAGCGTGGTCACGGTGAGGTCGAACGTCACCGGCGAGTGCAGGATCGCCATCGTCGCGACGCTGGGATACGCCCGAGCCGCGAACCGGACGTAGTTGACCGCCGACCGGTGTTCGATGAGGACACCCTTCGGGCGCCCGGTCGAGCCCGACGTGTAGATGACGTACGCCGGATGCGCCGGGCGCAGCGGGGCGGTCCGGTCGTCGTCGCCGGGTGCCCGTTCGTCCTCCCCGTCCCACGCCGCACGGAAGTCGGGCTCGTCGAGGTGCAGCACCAGGATGCCACCGGTGTTGACGTCGGGGAGCACCCCGCTGGTGGTGATCAGCAGGACCGCGGACGAGTCGGACAGCACGTACTCGATCCGGTCGACCGGGTGGAACGGGTCGAGGGGGACGTACCCGGACCCGGCCTTGAGCGTGGCGAGCAGCGCGACGACCAACTCGTCGGACGGTGCCAGTGCCACGGCGACCAACCGCTCCGGGCCCGCCCCGTGGGAGATCAACCGGCGCGCGAGCCGGTTGGCCCGCCGGTCGAGTTCGGCGTAACTCAGGGCACGCGCGCCGCAGGTGACGGCGATGGCGTCCGGGGTCCGGGCCACCTGCGCTTCGATCGCCTCGGGCAGGGTCTGCGCGACGACGTCGTGGTGGGTGTCGTTACGGGTCACGAGCAGGTCGTGCCGCTCGGCCGGGTCGAGGAGGTCGAGCTGGGCCAGTGGCCGTTCGTCACCGGCGGCCACCTGGTGCAGCAACGTGACCAGCCGGTCGGCGATCCGGCGCACCCGTGCCCGGTCGAGCAGGTCGGGGCGGTAGTCGAGCCGCATCGTGAGCCGGTCGCCGGGGACCACGAGCAGGGTCAACGGATAGTGGTTGGCGTCCCGGCCCTGCGCGCCGGTCAGACGCAATCCCGGTACCAGGTCCGCCAGGCCCGACGGGTCGAGCGGGTAGTTCTCGAACACCAGCACGGTGTCGAACAGTTCGCCCTGGCCGGCCACTTCCTGGAGTTCGCCGAGCCCCAGGTAGCCGTACGACATCAGGGCGGCCTGCTGGCTCTGGAGCGCCGCCATGGTCTGACCGAGTGAGGCGGCCGGATCCAGCCGGACCCGGACCGGCAGCGTGTTGATGAAGAACCCGATCATCGATTCGATGCCCGCGACCTCGGCCGGGCGGCCGGCGGTGACACCGCCGAACACCACGTCCCGCCGGCCGGTCAGGGCACCGAGCAGCACCGACCACACACCCTGGAAGACGGTGTTCAGGGTGACCGAGCGGGCCCTGGCCCACTCCGCCAGCCGGGCCGTCTCGTGCTCGCCGAGTTCGACGACTATCTGCTCGGGGAGGGTCGGTGTCCGCCGCTGCTGCGACGGGGCCAGCCGGGTGCCCTCCGACAACCCGTCCAGTGCCGAACGCCAGGCCGCGCGGGCCGACTCACGGTCCTGCGCGGACAGCCAGTCGAGGTAGTCGCGGTACGGCGTCACCGTCGGCATCGCCGAGTCGTCTGCACCGTTGGCGTAGAGGGTGAACAGCTCGCGGGCCAGCAGTGGCATCGACCAGCCGTCGGCGAGGATGTGGTGGATGGTCAGGATGAGCCGGTGGGCCCGGACGTCGGTACGCACCAGCGTGGCCCGGATCAGGGGTGGGCGGGCCAGGTCGAACCGGGCGAGGCGGTCCTCGTCGGCCAACCGGGTCAACGCCCCGTCCCGCTCGACGGTCCCGAGGTCGGAAAGGTCGTGTTCCCGCAGCGGTAACGGAATCGGGTCGGGAATGAGCTGTACCGGCTCACCGGACTTGCGGTAACGAAACGCCGCGCAGAGGTGGGGATGCCGGGCGAGCAGCGCGTCTCCGGCGCGACGCAGGGCCACCGGGTCGAGGGGACCGGCCAGGTCCAGGATCAGCTGTACGGCGTAGACGTCGGCGCCCGAGGAGTCGTACTGGGCGTGGAAGAGCATGCCCTCCTGCAACGGCGACAACGCCAGGACGTCACGGAGTCGGGTACGGGTCATGTGGCGGCACCCCAATCGGCCAGATCGTTCTCGAACTCGTCAATCTCGGCCTGGCTGATCGAGGTGTGGGAGACGTCCGACGGGGTCAGCCCGCCCGCGCCGCCTCCGCTGGTGTGCTCGACGATCACCTCCAGCAACCGTGACCAGTTCTGGGCGAGGTCGTAGACCTGCGACTCGGCCAGGATCTCGCCGGCCCAGACCCAGCTCGCGACCAGTTCCGGCCCGTCGACCCGCTCGACCACCACGACGTCGACGGTCAGCGCGTGTGGCAACGGCAGACCGGGGTCGGTCGCGCCGTGCAGCGCCTCCTGCGAGGTGTCGACCGACCAGTCCGACGCTGTTCCCGTGCCGAGCCGGCCGAGGTAGTTGAAACCGATCCGGGGCACCTCGTACGCACCGAGCACCGGTGCGGTCTCCGGATTCAAATAGCGCAGCAGGCCGTAGCCGAGCCCACGGTCGGGGATGTCCCGCACCTGCTCCTTCACCCGCTTGAGGGCGCGGCCGACGGATGGTCCGGCGGCCCAGATGTCCGCCCACTGCGGTTCACCGACGTCGAGGTGCAACGGGAACGAGTTGGTGAACCAGCCGATTGTCCGGGACAGGTCGATGTCGGCCCGGATCTGCTCCCGGCCGTGGCCCTCGATCATCAGTGAGACGCCCGTCGGGTGCGCCCCGTGCTGGGTGCGGCCGTGGGCGACCGCGAGGACCAACGCGGTGAGCAGGACGTCGTTGGTCTCGGCGTGGAAGGCCGCCGGGGCGGTTGTCATCAGCGACCTGGTCAGCTCCGGGCGGAGGCGCAGGTCCAGTCGGCCCGCCGTCGAGGTCAGATCGATGGCCGGGTCCAGCGGTCGCTTGCCCAGCGGCTCTTCCGGCTGGTCGAGCATCCTGGTCCACAGTGCCAGCTCCGCGGTCCGGCTCGCGGTCCGCGCCTCCGCCCGGAGCAGCGCCGCCCAACTTCGCAGCGAGGTGCCGACCGGTGCGAGGGTGGGCCGCGTACCGGCGGTCAGGGCGTGCCACACCTCGGCCAGATCCTCCATCAGCACGCGCCACGACACACCGTCCACCGCGAGGTGGTGCAGCATCAGCAGGAGTCGCCCCGGACGGTCCCCGCCCGCGTCGAACCAGACCGCCTGCAGCACGACGCCGCGCGCCGGGTCGAGCCGGTCCCGGGCCGCGGACTCCTCGACGCGTACGGTCCGTGCCACCGCGTCGTCGTCCAGCCCACGGATGTCGGTCCGGTGCAGGAACGCTCCCGGGCTGCCGCCACCGGGGGCTGCCACCCGCATCGACCATGTGCCGGGTCCACCGGCCAGCGACAGCCGCAGGGCGTCGTGGTGGTCGACGAGTGCCTGGAAGGCGGTGGTCAGCAACTCGCCGTCGAGGGCCGGCGGGGTGCGGAGCAGCAGCGCCTGGTTGAAGCCCGCGAACTCGCCTCCCCGGTCGAGCAGGTCGGCGACGATCGGTGTGAGTGCCACGTCGCCGACCCCGTCGTCGGGCGCGGCGGCGGGTCCGGCGTCGACCGCCGTGGCGACCGCCGCCAGTGTCCGGACGGTCTGGTGGGTGAAGACGTCACGGGGGCTGAGCAGCAGCCCCGCCTTACGTGCCCGGCTCACCATCTGGATGGAGATGATGCTGTCCCCGCCGAGGTCGAAGAAACTCTGCTCGACGCCGACCTCGGCGAGACCGAGGACATCCGCGAAGATCGCCCGCAGTGTCCGCTCCGCCTCGGTGTCCGCGCCGGTCGGGGCGGAGGTGGTGGTCGCGGTGGGTGCCGGCAGCGCACCCTGGTCGATCTTGCGATTGCTGGTCAGCGGCAGCGCCGGCAGGGCCACGAAGAGGCCCGGCACCATGTAGTCGGGCAGCGTCTGCGCGAGATGTGCCCGCAGGGTCGGGACGTCGACCCGGTCCGGACGCCGACCGTGCTGTTCGGTGGGCACCACGTAGGCCACCAGTCGTCGGTCGCCCGGGCGGTCCTCGCGCGCCACCACGACGGCGTCCTCGACCGTGGGATGCTGGCGCAGAACGGCCTCGATCTCGGGCAGTTCGATCCGGAAACCCCGCACCTTGACCTGGCGGTCGGCCCGGCCGACGAACCGCAGCTCACCGTCGGCGGTCCAAGCGGCCAGGTCACCGGTGTGGTACATCCGGGCCCCGGGTTCGTCGGCGAACGGGTCGGCGACGAACCGCCCCGCGGTCAACGGAGCCTGGTTCAGATACCCACGGGCCAGTCCGAGTCCGGCAATGAAAAGCTGTCCGACAACTCCCGGCGGCACCGGCTCCAGCCCTCCGTCGAGCACGTAGAGCCGGGTGTTGGCGAGCGGACCACCGATCGTCGGTGCCCCCGTGCCGGTCACGCGCGCAGCGCTCGACCAGATCGTGGTCTCGGTGGGGCCGTACACGTTGGTGACGCTTCGGGCCGCCGGGTGCAGCAGGCCGGCGAGTTCTTCGGTCAACGCCTCCCCGCCGACCAGGACCCGTACGTCCCGGAAGCTGTCCGGGCCCTCCCGCACGAGCGCGTGCCACAGCGTCGGCGTCGCCTGCAGCACGCTCACCCGGTGCCGGGCGACGAGTTCCACGAGCAGCGCCGGGTCACGTACCTCGGTCTGCTGACCGAGGAGCATCGTGGCGCCCGTCGCCAGCGGCGCGAAGATCTCCAGGTTGGAGATGTCGAAGCCGAACGTGGTGACCGCCAGCCACCGGTCGTCGCGGGTCAGGGAGATCCGGCGGCACATGTCGTCGAGTAGGTTGACCAGGCCGGCGACGGAGACCATCACGCCCTTGGGACGGCCGGTCGACCCGGAGGTGTAGATGACGTACGCGAGGTTGTCCGGGGAGAGCACACCACGCCGCTCGTCGGCGCCGAGATTGGCGCCGCTGCGCTCCCCCAGTTCCACGGCGACGGTCGGGTCGTCCAGCATGAGACGCGGTACGGCGGTGTCCGCGATCTTGTCGTGGACACCGTCGCGACGGGTCAGCACCAGCATCGGCCGGGCGTCGGAGATCATGTACGCGATCCGGGACGCGGGATAGTCCGAGGCCAGCGGCAGGTACGCCGCCCCGGCCTTGATCACGGCGAGGGTCGCCACGATCAGCTCGACCGACCTCCGCAGGGCGATTCCCACCACCCGATCCGGTCCGGCTCCCCGGGCCACCAGTGCCCGGGCAAGCTGGTTGGCGCGGGAGTGCAGCTCCCGGAAGGTGACCGAGTCCGGGCCGCAGGTCACCGCGACGGCGTACGGCGTCCGTTCGGCCTGCCGTTCCACCAGGTCGACGAGGGACTCCACGCCGAGCGGCCGACCAGTGTCGTTCCACCCGGTGAGAATCCGGTGCCGCTCGTCGTCGGCGAGCGCGCTGACTGTCCGCACCGGGCGGTCCGGCTCCGCCACCAGCCGTCCGAGCAGCCGGACCAGCCGGTCGGCGAGTTGCCGGACCGTGGCCCGGTCGAACAGGTCGGTGCTGTACTCGACGTACCCGTCGATGCCACCCTCGGCCCCGGCCCGGCCGGGCAGTTCCGACATCTCGAAGGAGAGGTCGAACTTCGCCGTGCCGGTCGGCACGGGGGTGACCACGCTGCGCAGGCCGGGCAGCTCGATCGCCCCGGCGTCCGCGTTGTTGAACGACAGCATCACCTGGAAGAGCGGCTGCCGGGCCAGGGAACGGTCCGGCTTCACCACCTCGACCACGCGTTCGAACGGCACGTCCTGGTTGGCGTACGCGGCCAGGTCGACCTCCCGCACCCGGCCGACCAGTTCCCTGAAGGTGGGATCCCCGCTGGTGTCGGTACGGAGCACGAGCGTGTTGATGAAGAACCCGACCAGATCGTCGAGGGACTCGTCGGTCCGCCCGGCCAGCGGTGTGCCGAGCGGGATGTCGGTACCGGCGCCCATCTTGGTCAGCAGGGACGCGAGGGCCGCCTGTACGACCATGAAGACGCTCGCGTTGCTCTCGCGGGCCAGTGCGAGCAGGTCGTGGTGCAACGGGGCGGGCACCCGGAACTCGACCAGGTCACCGTCGTAGGTGGCGACCGCCGGTCGCGGACGGTCGTAGGGAAGGTCGATCTGGGCCGGTAGGTCCGCCAGCGCGGCATGCCAGAAGCGAAGCTGCTGACTGGCACGGCTGTCCTGATCCTGCTCCCCGCCGAGCAGTTCGCGTTGCCAGAGCATGTAGTCGGCGTACTGCACGAGCAGCGGCGGGCGCTCGGGGGCGGCCCCGGCACGCCGGGCGGCGTACGCGTGCGCCAGGTCCCGGAACAGGGGCGCCAGTGACCAGCCGTCGCCGGCGACGTGGTGCAGCACCAGGAGCAGTACGTGCTCGTCGGCGGCCACCTCGAACAGCGTCGCGCGCAGTGGTGGATCGACGGAGATGTCGAACCCGTGACCGGACGCCTCGATCAGGGCGGCGTCCAGACCGTCGGCGTGCTGCGCGACGACGACGAGTTCCGGCCGGCACTGTCGGGCGGCGAGGATGACCTGACGTGGCTTCCCGTCGTCGTCGGGGAAGATCGTGCGAAGCGATTCGTGCCGTGCCACGAGGTCGGCGAGCGCCTCCCGCAGCGCGTCGCGGTCCAGGACGCCGGAGAGCCGGACCGCGGTGGGAATGTTGTACGCCGGGTTCGGCCCTTCCAGCCGGTTGAGGAACCAGAGCCGGAGTTGGGCGGAGGAGAGCGGCAGTACGTCCGGGCGGGTGGCCGGCAGGACCGGCGGCCGGGCCTGCCCGGCCGAGTCGAGCAGTCGTCCCAGCTGTTCCGGTGTGGGCGCCTCGAACAGCGCACGGACGGACAGTTCGACACCGACCTCGGTACGGATCCGGCTGACCAGCCGGGTTGCCAGCAGCGAGTGGCCACCGGTGGCGAAGAAGTTGTCGTCGACACCGATCCGGGGCACCCCGAGAACCTCGGCGAAGAGCTCGCAGAGGAGTTCTTCGCGGGGTGTGGCGGGCCGGCGGTGGATCGTCCCGGCGTGGTAGTCGGGCGCGGGAAGCGCCTTGCGGTCGAGCTTGCCGTTGGTGGTCAACGGCAGCACCCCGAGGGCGACGAAAGCGGCCGGCACCATGTGTTCCGGCAGTAGCGACGCGACGTGGGCGCGGATCTCGCCCAGGTCGGTCCCGCCGGCCCCGGGCACCAGGTAGGCAACCAACCGGCGGTCGCCCAGCCGGTCCTCCCGCACCACCACCGCCGCCTGCGCGACCTGCGCCGACGTACGCACCGCCGCCTCGACCTCGGCCAGTTCGATCCGGAACCCGCGGACCTTCACCTGGTCGTCCGAGCGGCCGAGGTAGTCCAACTGCCCGTCGGGCGCCCACCGGACCAGGTCGCCGGTGCGGTACATGAGGGAGCCGTCCGTTGGTGCGAACGGGTCGGCGACGAACCGCTGCGCGGTCAGGGCGGGCCGGTGCAGGTAGCCACGGGCCACCTGTCCACCGGCGAGGTAGAGCTCGCCGGTGGCTCCCACCGGGACCGGCCGGAGGGCGTGGTCGAGCACGTACAGCCGGGTGTTGGCCAAGGGGCGGCCGATCGGCGGGCGACCGGCTGCGCGCAGCGGGTCGCTCATGGTGACGCAGACCGTCGCCTCCGTCGGACCGTAGGCGTTGATCATCATGCGGTCGGTCGCCCAGCGGGCGACGAGTTCGGGCGGGCACGCCTCGCCCGCCACGATCAGCACCAGGTCGCGCGGCAGTGTGGTGTCCGGGGGGAACGCGGCGACCACGCTGGGCGGAAGGCTCACCAGGGTGATGCGCTGCCGCGCGATGAGGTCGGCCAGTGCGGCGCCGGCCTCCCGCTCGTCGTCGCCTGCCAGGACGAGACATCCGCCGCCGAGCAGGGCGACGCTGAGTTCCCAGGCCGCCGCGTCGAAGCTCAGCGAGGCGAACTGGAGCAGCCGGGTGTCCGGGCCGACCCCGAACCGCTCGATCTGGTCGGCCACCAGCCGGAGCACGCTCGCGTGCTCCACGACGACCCCCTTGGGCCGCCCGGTGGAGCCGGAGGTGTAGATGACGTAGGCGGCGTCCCGCTCGGTCAGCGGTCGGGTCCGACGCGCGTCGTCGAGGTCGCCGTCGGCCCGACTGTCCAGCACCGCCCGGTGACCCGGGTCGTCGAGCAGCAGCGTCTCGATCGGCGTCGCGGACAACCTCGCGCCCAGCGACCGGGTCGTGACGGCCAGGGCCGGTCGCGCGTCGTCGAGCAGGAACGCGATCCGATCGTCCGGGTAGTTCGGGTCCACGGGCAGGTAGGCGGCGCCGGCCTTGAGTACGCCCAGCAGGGCCACCACGGTCTGCACCGACCTCGGCACCAGCAGCGCGACAACGTCCCCGGGGCCGATCCCCCGCTCGACGAGCAGCCGGGCGAACCGGTTGCTCCGGGCGTTCAGCTCGGCGTAGCTGAGCACGGTGTCGCCATGGCGCAGCGCGGCCGCCGCGGGGGTGCGCCGGGCCTGCGCCTCGAACAGGGCGGGGACCGTACCGGCCGGGACGGCACGAACGGGCCCGTTCCAGTCGACCAGTACCCGCTGCCGCTCCGGACCCTCCAGGAGGTCCACCCGCGCGACCGGTTGGTCGCCGTCGGTCACCATTGCCCGCAGTATTCGCAGCAGCCTGTCGCCGAGCCGGTCGACATCGTCGCGGTCGAACAGGTCCGGCCGGTAGTCCAGGCGGAACCGCATCCGTTGCCCGGGTACGACGAGCAGGCTGACCGGGTAGTGCGTGGTGTCGCGTACCGCCATGTCGACGATGCGCAGGTTGTCGTCCAGGCGCCGGAATCCGGCTAGGTCCAGCGGGTGGCTCTCGAACACCACCACGGTGTCGAACAGGCTGCCCAGCCCGGCGAGCTGCTGGATCTCCGCGAGCCCGAGGTGCTGGTGCGGCATCAGGGCCGCCTGGCCGTCCTGGAGCCGCCCGAGCAGGTCCGTGAGCGTCAGAGCTGGTTCCACGCGCAGCCGTACCGGCACGGTGTTGATGAACATGCCGACCATCGACTCGATGCCGGCAACCTCCGGTGGCCGTCCCGCGACGGTCGCGCCGAACACCACGTCACGCTGCCCGGTGACGGCGCTGAGCAGGATCGCCCAGGCGCCCTGGAACACCGTGTTCAGGGTGAGCCCGTGGGCCCGCGCCCACCGGGTCAGGGAGGTGGTGAGCGGCTCGGTGAGTTCGACCTCGACCTGTCGGGGCAGGGCCCCGAGGGGTGCGTCGTCGGTCGCGTGCACGCGGGTGGGCAGGTCGAGCCCGGCCAGCGATTCGCGCCAGGCGGCCCGTGCCGCGTTGCGGTCCTGTTCGGCCAGCCAGGTCAGATAGGCACGGTACGCGCCCGGCCGGGCCAGCCCCGTGTCCGATCCGCCGTTGGCGTAGATGGCGAAGAACTCGTCCAGCGCCAGCGGCATCGACCAACCGTCGGAGACGATGTGGTGGTTGGTCAACAGGAACCGGTAGCGGCCGTCGCCGAGCCTGATCAACGTCGCGCGCATCAGCGGCGCCTCGGTCAGGTCGAAGCGGCGGGTACGGTCCTGCTCCGTCAGTCGGTCGACCTCGGCCTGCCGGGTCCGCTGGTCGAGACCGGACAGGTCGTGATCGACCCAGCCCGGCGCGATGCCGGCGGAGATGACCTGTAGCGGATGCCCCGACCGGTTGTACCGGAACGCGGCCCCGAGGTTCGGGTGTCGGGCCAGCAGGGCCGCACTCGCCGATCGCAGGAGGACGGGGTCCGCTTCACCTTCGAGGTCGACCACGACCTGGACGTTGTAGACGTCCAGTGCCTCCTGCTCGTACCTGGCGTGGAAGAGCATGCCCTCCTGCAACGGTGCCAACGGCAGCACGTCGGACAGTCGCGGATGCTCGGCCTCGATCGCGGTGATTTCGTCCTGGGTCAGCGCGACGAGCGGCAGGTCGGACGGGGAGCGACCACCGGTGCCCGGCTGCTCGGCGTGCACGCGCAGGCCACGCAGCGCGGCCACCCACCGGTCGGAGATGTCGCGCACCTCGTCCTCGGTGAGCACGGCGCCGGCCCAGGACCAGGTGGCGGTGAGTCGGGGCCCGTCCGGGCCGTCCTCGGTGATGGCCCGCAGGTCCAGAACGTACGGCAGCGGCATGTCCGGGTCGCCGTCCTCGCCGAGCGTGCCGAACTCGTCCGCCACGGCCCAGTCGGCACCGCTGGCCGTGGTGGTGAACCGGCCGAGGTAGTTGAAGCCGACCTGCGGCATCGGGTACCCGGCCAGCACGGCGGCCGTGTCGGGGTTGAGGTGACGCAACAGCCCGTACCCGAGCCCGTGGTCGGGCAGCGCGCGCAACTGTTCCTTGACCCGGCGCAGGGCGTGCCCGACGACCACACCACCGGCGTCGACCTCGGCCCGGTCGGCGGTACCGGGATCGAGGAAGACCGGAAACACGCTCGTGAACCAGCCCACCGTCCTCGAGGTGTCCAGGTCTTCCCGGAGCTGCTCACGGCCGTGTCCCTCGAGCCCGAGCAGCACGCCCGAGCCGCTGCCCCGCCAGCCCGCCAACGCCAGCGCGAGAGCGGTCAGCAGCACGTCGTTGGCGGTGCAGTGGAAGGCTGCCGGGATCCGGGTGAGCAGCGGCGCCGTCTCCGCGACCGGCAGGCTGATCTCCACCCGCCGTGTCGTACGCCGCAGGTCGACGCCCGGGTCGAGCCGTCGACGGCCGAGCACCGGGTCCGGCTGCCCGAGAATGTCCGTCCACAACGCCAACTCACCGGTGCGCCCCGCTGACGCCTCGGCGGTCAGCGACTCGCTCCACCGTCGGAACGACGTGGGTACCGGGTCGAGCACCGGACGGGTGCCGGTGGACACCGCCCGCCAGGCGACGAGCAGATCGGGCACCAGGATCCGCCACGACACACCGTCGACGATGAGGTGGTGCAGCATGAGGATCAGTCGGCCGGCCCGACCGGCGCCGGCGTCGAGCCAGACGGCCTGCACCACGACACCCGCGGACGGGGCGAGGCGGGCCTGGGCGGCGAGCCGCTCGTCGGTGACGACCGTCGTGAGCCGCTCGTCACCGAGGTGCGCCACGTCGACGCGGGTCAGCATCTCGGCCGCGGAGACCGTGCCGGACGCGGCGACCGTCATCGACCAGGCGCCGGCCGACCCCTCGATCCGGGCTCGCAGCAGGTCGTGGTGGTCCACCAACGCCTGCAACGCGGACGCGAGATGGTCGGGGTCGAGGTCCGCCGGTACCCGGAGCACCATCGACTGTTGGTAGGCCGCCATCGGCCCACCGTGCTCGCGGAGCCAGTGCATGATCGGGGTCAGCGGGACCGGTCCGGTGCCCTGCTGCGCCAACTCCACGCCGGTGGGGTTTGCCCGCCGGGCAACGGCGGCGAGTCCACCCGCGGTCTTGTGACGGAAGATCTCCTGCGGCGTGATCAACAGGCCGGCTCGACGAGCCCGGCTGACCAGCTGGATGGAGACGATGCTGTCGCCGCCGAGATCGAAGAAGCTGTCGTCGATGCCGACGTCCGGCACCCCGAGCACCTCGGCGAACAGGTCCCGCAGCACCTGCTCGCCGGGAGTCCGTGCGGCCCGGCCGGTGGTGGTACGGGCGCTCGGCGCCGGTAGGGCCTTGCGGTCCACCTTGCCGTTGGCGGTCAACGGCAGCGCGTCCAGGGCGACGAAGACCGCCGGCACCATGTAGTCGGGCAGCACCCCGGCCGCGTACGCCCGCAGCGTCGACGGGTCGGTGACTCCGACCACCCACGCGACCAGACGCTTCTGCCCGTTGGCGTCGGGCCTGACATCGACGACAACGTCGCTGACGTCGGGCAGGCCGCGCAGCACGGCTTCGACCTCGCCCAGCTCGATCCGGTGGCCCCGGACCTTGACCTGGTTGTCGCGGCGCTCGACGAACTCCAACTGCCCGTCCGACCGGGACATCACCCGGTCGCCGGTGCGGTACATCCGGGCGCCGTCCTCGTCGGCGAACGGGTCCGCCAGGAACGTCGCCGCCGTCTTCGTCGGATCGCCCAGGTACCCGCGTCCGACACCGACCCCGCCGACGTACAGCTCTCCCCGCCCGCCCGGCGGGACCGGTCGCAGACTGTCGTCCAGCACGTAGAGCCGGGTGTTGCGGACCGCCCGGCCGATCGCGACCCGGCCGTCGGGCAGGTCGTCCGGACCGGCAATGAACGCGTGGGTGACGTCGTCGGAGCACTCGGTCGGCCCGTAGGCGTTGACCATGACGATGTCGGGATAGCGGGCCAGCCACCGGACGCAGAGGTCGGCCGGCAGTGCCTCGCCGGTGACCACCATCCAGCGCAGCTCGGGCAGCCCGATCTCGGGCGCTCCGCTGTCCCAACTGTCCAGCGCCGCGCGCAGCAGGGACGGAACCACCTCCAGTACGGTGACCGCCTCGCGCCGGACCAGGTTCATCAGCAGTTCGGGGTCTGCCGCCGTCTCGCGCGGCACGACCCGTACCCGACCGCCGACGATAAGTGCGGCGAACATCTGCCAGATGGCGATGTCGAAGGTCAGCGGTGCGTTCTGTACCACCAGGTCGGCGGCGGTCAGCTCGAGGTCGTCGACCTTGGCGAGCAGGTGGTTGACCATGCCCCTCCGGTGCACCATCGCACCCTTGGGACGACCGGTCGACCCCGACGTGAAGATGACGTACGCGAGATCGTCCTCCCGTCCCCACAGGGGGGTGAGCGCGCCGGCCGGGTCGACGGCGTCGTCCGCCATGATCAGGTCGAGGTGGTGCGCCGAGGACGTCACGATCTCCTCGGCCAACTCTCGGCATTCCGGGCCGACCAGGAGGGTCCGCACGCCGCTGTCCGCCAGCAACCCGGCTGTCCTGCCGACCGGCGCACGGGTGTCCAACGGAATCATCGCGGCGCCGGCGCCCAGTACGCCCAACGCCGAGACGATGAACCGCACACCCGGGTCGCCGAGCACCGCGACCAGCGAGTTCGACCCCACCTCGTGGGCCCGTAGCCGCCGGGTCAGCGCGCTCGCCCGACCGACGAGGGCGGCGTACCCGACCGCCTGACCGTCGTCGACGACCGCCACCGCCTCCGGGCGGGCCTCGGCGTGGGCGCGGATCCGTTCCACCAGACCGGCGAAGCCGCCGTGCCGGTCGGTCCGGTTCCACTCGACGAGCACCTGTCGCCGCTCCGCCGCGTCGACCAGATCCAGCCGCCCCAGCGGTACCCCGGACTCCGCCTCGCACAGCCCGGCCAGCAGGGTGCCGAAGTGCCGGGCGTGTCCGGCCAGCTCGTCATCCCGGTAGAGCTCGGGGTTGCCGGTGAAGTGCAGCCCCAGGTCGCCCGACGCGTCGTCGAAGGCGGTGATCTGCAGGTCACTCACCGGGCCGCTGGAGACCTCGTGCATCCGGGCGACGCACGGGCCGAAGCGGTATTCGACGCCGTACGGCAGGATGTTGATCGCCGGGCCGAACGGGCGCCGATCGTCACCCGCCAGACCGAGGTGGCGCCGCATCTGGTCGCCCCGGAAGCGCTGGTGCCTGAGGGTGTCGCTCAGGGCCCGTCCCACGTCGGACAGCAACTGCGTACGCGTCATCGCCGGGTCCAGCCGTACCGCCAGCGGCACGAAGTTGGCCCGCAGGCCGGGAATGCTCCGGGCGAGTGCGCCGACCCGGCTCGCCACCGGGAGGGTGAGCAGCACCTCCCTGGCACCGGTGACCCGGTGGGTGTAGAGCGCCGTGGCCGCGATCACCAGGGTCGGCTGGGTGACCCGTGACTCCCAGGCCACCTCGCGCAGCCGTTCGCCGGACGGGTTTGTCACGGCGTTGGTGACCCGGCGGAAGCCACGTCCCGGTACGAAGGGGCGGGTCGACAGGCTGAGTGGTTCCTGGGCCTCGGTCAACCGGCCGACCCAGTGGTCCCGGTCGCGCCCGGAGCGCTCGGACCGCTCGTACGCCTGCTCGTCCTCGATCAGCGCGCGCAGGGGCGGAAAGGGAGTGCCGGTGTCCGGCAACTGCTCGGCGAGGGCGGTGTAGATCTCGCCCAGCCGGCGGGCGAAGAGCCCACCGCTGAACGCGTCCCAGAGCACGTGGTGCACGACGACCAGCATCAGGGACCGGTCTTCGGCGAGTTTGGCCAGGCAGAAGCGGTAGAGCGGCGGACTGACCAGGTCCATCGGACGACCGAGGTCCTCGTTCACCTTCGCCCGTGCGGCCGCCTCGGGATCCGGGAACGCGCGGAGGTCGACCGTGCTGAAGGGCAGCTGGTCGAGCGGTGCCACGATCTGGCGCGGCACACCGAGCTCCGGGACGAAGTGCGCCCGTAGGCAGTCGGTCTCGATGACGGCCTGACGCAGTGCGTCCTCGAACAGCCGCTCGTCGAGCGGGCCCCGGATGTCGAGCCAGCCGCCCATGTTGAACGTGGGGTCGCCGACGTCCAGTTGCTGGGCGTGCCACATCTCCCGTTGCCCGGCGGACAGCGGCAGCGCGAACACTCGGTCGTCCGTCATGACCTCACCTGCTCCTCGGTTGACCTGACGCCACCGGTCCTGCTGCGACCGGTGCCGGCACGCTCGCCACCAACGAACGTGGCCCACCCTCGTGGACGTCGCTCAGCGCGTCGCCGTACATCTCGCGGAGCCAGGTCTTGTCGTAGACCGACTCCAGGTAGCGGTCGCCGAGATCGGGCGAGATGGCGACCGCGGTCAACTCGTTGTTCGCATCGTGTTCGGCCAGCCAGGCCAGCGCGCCGCTGACCACCGTGCCGGTGGAGCCACCCATGAGGAAGCCGGCCCGGACCATCTGGTGACAGGCCCGGACCGTGTCGACCTCCGCCACGTGCACCACTCCGGCCAGGGCCGAGGTGTCCAACATGGGCGGTCGCACGCCCGCACCGAGCCCGGGGATCATCCGGTTGCCGGCCGGTCCGCCGAAGGTCACCGAGCCGTCGCTGTCGACGGCGACCACCCGCACCGAGGGCCGCTGCTCCTGGAAGTAGCGGACGCACCCCATCAGGGTGCCGGTGGTGCCGGCACCGACGAACAGCACATCGAGTTGCGGGAAGCTGCGGGCCACCGCCGCCGCGGTGACCCGGTGGTGCGCCCGCCAGTTGTTCGGGTTGGTGTATTGGTTGAGCCACACATACCGCTCGTCGCGGTCGCACAGGTCACGTACGTACCTGAGCCTGGCGCCGAGGAAGCCACCCACCGGATCGGGCTCGGTGATGACGCATACCCGACTCCCGAAAGCCTCCATGGTGCGGATAACCGACGCGTTGCTACGTACGTCGGTGACGCAGACGAACCCGTATCCACGGCTGGCGGCAATGGCACTGAGCGCGACTCCGAGATTCCCCGACGAGGATTCGACAAGTACGGATCCACGACGGAGCAAACCCATCCGCTCGGCTCCGGCGACCATCTCCGCCGCAGCTTTGAGCTTGATTGATCCCGCGAAGTTGAAACCTTCACACTTGAGATAAAGAGAGCGTCCAAAGATTTGCTCAAGGTTGATGAACAGCTCTTCTTCGTTATAGTCCTGCGGCGCGGTGATGACCTGCACTCAAGGCCCCCGTCAAACAGAAGTAGTTTGAAGCCGCATCAACCGTACCTACGGAGTTCGGCGAAGAAGTCGTCGATCACAGCCAGTTCACCGGACGCCCGAACCTGGTCGTAGACGTATTTGCCCACCGCCAGATCGAGTATGCCCAGCCCAAACGGCGAGAAGACAACAGAACGGTCGGCAGGCACCGATACGTTGCCGAACACCACGTCGCCGAGCGTGCCCAGGATGAATTCCCGGCCGCCACTGATCTGCTCGGCCAGGTGCGGCGAGGTGTCCGCCTTCAGGCAGTGCTCGATGTCATCGACGATGTTCGTGGCGTCGAGAATGAGCTCGGGCGCCAGGTCGCGCAGGGAGAGATGCAGCACCAGCGGGTGGTGGCTGAACCATGCTGCGTCATGGACGTGCGGCCGCCCCGCCACTGTCGCGAACACGACGATGTCGGAGGACCTGATCAGATCCTCGGTCTCCTGGTAGACCGTCACCGGTGCGTCATCCGCCCTGGTCAGGTACTCGCGGAAGCCCTGCGCGTGGGAGTCGACCAGGTCGCGTACGCCCACCTGCTCGAACGTCCAGCCGCTGCCGATCAGGTAGGTGTGGGTGAATCTGGCGATCAGCCCCGCACCGACGAACCCGATGCGCGCCGGTCGCCCACGTCCTCTGGTCAACCAGTCGGCGGCCAGTGCCGCGGAGGCGGCGGTCCGGACGGCACTGATGACCGAGGCTTCGAGACAGGCGAGTGGGTAACCGGTCGCCGGATCGTTGAGAATGAGCACGGCAGAAGCGCGTGGCAACCCGCTCTCGACGTTCCCCGGGAAACTGGAAATCCACTTCAACCCGTCCACAGGATCCGCACCACCCATGGAAGCGGGCAGGGCAATGATCCGCGAGGTCGGACGATCCGGGAATCGCAGGAAGTAGGAATCCGGATTCACCGTCTCGCCACGACGGTGCGCACCGTACGCGGACTCGACGATCTGTATGACCTGCCGCTCTCTCGATCGGAGAGTGCCACGGACCTGACTGCCCGGAATCACCGCGAAAGACGGCGCCATGGACTGACCCACCCGATCCCCCCAGATCGCACGAGAACGGCCGGCACTATTACCCGACCGAGCGGTTCAAACGGCAAAACCATAATCCACGGTCGAGCATCGAGCAAGCCGCTACTCAACGGTAGCGACCCGTACCGTGGCTTTGATCTTGACCGCTACTTGCCAACTGCACGACAAAGACCGGCTTCGTTTTATGAGGCCGTGAGCGACGCTACACGAGACAAGCCCCACTCGGGAGGGACACATCGATCCGCGTGCCGGGATCGCCGGTTGCAGCAAGCTGCAAAAGTTAGTGCTTTATCCGACTTGGACACACCGCCAAACGGGCATACCCCCGGCAACCAACGCCCGACGCGTTACCGCGTCACAATTGATTTACGAAGAGTAGTCTTCCGAACACACTGTTTGTACCACCGTGGCCACCCCTGTTCAGAGCCGGCAGGCTGACCGAACAGCCGAGGTGTCCCGGATGACCAGGCTCACCGACCCGGCCTGCCGGCGCGGCCCCGCTGGCAGACAAGCTCCGCCTAACTGTCCAAATAGGCCAGTACGGCGAGCACCCGCCGATTGTCGCTGTCGGACAGTTGCAGCCCAAGCTTGCTGAAGATGTTGTTCGTATGCTTGGCGACGGCCTTCTCGGTCACGAAGAGCTGACCCGCGATGGCACTGTTCGACCTGCCCTCGGCCATCAACGCGAGCACCTCCCGCTCCCGGGGCGTCAGCACATCGAGCGAGTGCCCACGGGCGCGCCCGGTCAGCAGCTCGG
Organism: Micromonospora sp. NPDC004704; assembly: GCF_053601675.1. Classification (NCBI taxonomy): domain Bacteria; kingdom Bacillati; phylum Actinomycetota; class Actinomycetes; order Micromonosporales; family Micromonosporaceae; genus Micromonospora; species Micromonospora sp. NPDC004704. The sequence continues at coordinate 46,280 of NZ_JBSGCD010000036.1, forward strand.
AGATCACCTCGGGATCCATCACGGTGCCACCGGCGGCGACCCGACGTACGGCGTCGACGAACTGGCCGACCGCGGAGACCCGGTCCTTGAGCAGGTAACCCACCGCGCCACGGCGATCGGAGAGCAACTCCCGCGCGTAGAGCGGCTCCACGTACTGCGACAGCACCAGCACCGGCAGCCCCGGCACCCGCGCGCGGGCGGCGATCGCGGCGCGCAGACCGTCGTCGGTGAGGTCGGGCGGCATCCGGACGTCGACGATCGCGACATCCGGTCGGTGCGTGACCAGCGCCTCACGCAACTCCGGGCCGTTGTCGACGGCGGCGACAACGTCGAAATCGTACGCCTCGAGCAGCCGGATCAAACCGTCTCGCAGCAGAGCCAGATCCTCACCAAGGACAACCCGCACCAGAGACTCCATCGTCAAGCTTGATGGACCGTCGGGCCCGTCCAACGCACGCACACTACTACGGATCCGGGTCCGGCCGAGGTGCGATCGGACCGCGCGAAGGCCCGGTGCAGCGGCGGAGCAGGGCGTTCCACCGGGCGATCCCCTCGCCCCGGTCGTCCGCCGACATCCCCGTTCGCACCTGCGGTCGCGGTCAGGTACGTGGCTCAGGAGTACAAGGCCCAGCCCATGACGCCGAACCAGCGCGCCGACATCGACCACAACAACGCCAGGCCTCTGTTCCCCGGGCTGTTCGGCGCTCGAACTCGGCACTGCTCGCTGTGCCGTGGCGGTGGAGGGTCTGGAGCAGACGGGTCGCGGCCACGACACCGCCGCCGACGAGCAGGCCGGGCGGCGCCCAGTGAACGGGAATTCAGGTCCCTGCCCCACACGGCGTGTTCGTCCTGGTACGCGCGACCGGCGGTCATCACGTGCAACGGCAACTCCACCGCCAACATGAGCAAGGACAACCCACCCCACGAGGAGCCGAGCCCGGCCTCGCCTCAGGCTCCGGACTCCCGGACCGGCTCGTCGCACTTCCTGAACCAGCTACGCCACCCGTTGTCCCGGCTCCCGTGGTAGATCACGAGCGCGGCGCGCTGGTCGTCGTCCCACTCGATCCCGAACCCCACGCCCTCGGTGACGGTCTTCTCGTCGAGACGCTCGAACTCCAGTCCCACGAACGGCAGACCCTGAATGCTGCGGCCGTAGTCCCAGCTACCACTACCCGAGGTCGGGGCCACGTTGCCGAACTCCGTCCGGAGACGGTAACCGTCAACGTAGTCCCCGTCCCCCAACATCTCGTCCACGTACGTCTTCGAAATCCGCTCCATCCCGAAGGTGCCGTCAATCCGAAGATCGAGGAGCTCGTTCTCGGTACCACACCAGACACCGGGCATGCCCGACTCCACGGGTGGCGGCGGCGGCTCCGAGAAGCAACCCGTGGCCACCATCGCGACCAGGACCAGCACAAACGGCAACGCACGCTGGACGCCGTGCCCTCTCGTCCGCCGGCAGGCACTGGCCGGAGACACCACGAATCCTCCTCCCGACGGGACGAGCCGAAGATCAGCTCCGGCTCCAGCATCACCCATACCGGACGGCTCCCGCCGCAGAGGTCGCTCGGAAGAAGCGCTTCCCCCGCCGCGAGGTGGGGAGGGTCGCCCCGACTCTGCCCACCTCGCCTAACAACCCGGCGCCCCTAGCCGACGGACAGCCCGCCCGGCGGGCGAATCGGAGGCCAACCGCATCGGCCTGACTCGCGACAGCGAACGACATGGTCAGCAAGAACGCTGGGCTTCGACGTGGATTCCGTCCGACCACGCCAGGCGCTGGACCTTCCAGTGGACGCAGCAGGGCGTTCCTGCCCGAGCTCGCCGCCGACCGTATGAGCGTTGGAGCGATTACCTCCGCGCCGCGGTCGTGGTCGTGGTCGTCGTTAGTCTGCGGCGATGGTGGTCCGGGACAGCGCCGCACCGCCGCGAGGCTGACCCCCGTACGGGCGCACCGCGGTCAGGTGCACGAGCCGCAAGCCATCCGGTTGGCCGTACGCCGGATGTTTCGCCCCCGCGGTCCGGGGTAGGCGGCCCGAACGGACATCGGTGAACGCCGGAGGCGATCGTGGCATACCAGGCACGCGACGGTGAGCAGCCCGCACCCGCCGAGAACGATGCCAACCGGGTCGCACTGCCCCAGGTGACGGCGGACACCGACGTGCCGGCGCCGGACGACACCGACGAGCAGCCGGACATCGTCACCGGAGACGACGGCGCGGGCATGGCCGGCGGCTCCTCCGGCAGCAGCAGTGGCGGTTCCAGCATGCCGGGACATCCGGACGCAGCCAACTGACTTCTCGCACGGCAGGCCGCACGACCGAACCCGGCCCACATGGCGGCGGTGAGGACGGATTCGGCCACGGGCCAGTGACGCGCCACTGCCGACGCCGCGGCGATCAACTATGCCGGCAGAAGCCCGTCCGGTTCCGGGTAGCTCGCCGGGCCGAACGGGGGCGGATCGAGCACGTCGGTGTCGACGTGCAGGTGCCGGAGAACGTCCGCCGCTACTTCAAGCCGTCGCCAGAGGCGGTTGCCGAGCTCACGAGCCTGCTCCCGCCCGGCTTCAGCAACCGCTGAGCCGCGCCCTGATCCTTCTCGGTGGCAACGGCGGAAGCGGAGAGGACTGCGTGCTCCCCGGTCCAGCCATCGGCCGACCGCGGGCATGCACACCAGCCCTATGACGATGCCGACCGTCATGGCGATGCCGGTCGCCGACGCGGACAGCCTCAGCACCGTCACTCCGTAGAGCAGCAGAAAGGGCCGCAGCAGGCCGGTGCCGAGCGCGTCCACGGCCAGGGCGACGACATAGCGGGGGCCTCCGGAGGCCCGGACGAGGGCACGCGGTTGGATCTTGATGTTGGTTGCCATGTCAGCGGTGCCGTGCGCCGCCGTCGACATGGACCGTCTCGCCCGACACCCATCCCGCACCCAGGAGCCACAGGGCGCTGTCGGTGACGTCCTCGAGCGTGCCGACCCTGCCTGCGAGGGAGGCCGCCGCGGCCTTGTCGTACAAGGCACGGCGACGCTCGTCCGGAAGCCGGTCCCAGGTGCCGGAGTCGGTGATACCGGGCGCGATGGCGTTGACACGCAGCGGCGCGAGCTCGACGGCCAGGTGGGTGACCAGCGCGGCCAGGGCAGCATTCGCCGTACCTTTGACGACGGTGCCGGGCTTGGGCTGCCAGCCCACAATGCCGGAGAAGAACAGGAACGATCCGCCCGCGGGCATCCGTGGGGCGAAGTGCTTGGCCAGCAGCAGCGGGCCGACGACCTTGGCGGAGAACGCGGCCTGGATCTTGTCGTGTTCCAGGTCGGGCACAGGAACGTCATGGTGAGCCGACGCGGTGGAGATCACGTGGTCGAAGGCGCCGAGCGACTCCGCGGCCCGCGCGATGGTGGTCTCGTCGGTGACGTCGATCCGGACCTCGGGGCCAGACCGTGTGGCGACGACGACGTCGGCGCCGGCCTGCCCGGTGCGCCGGACGATCTCAGCGCCGATACCGCGGGCCCCGCCGACGACCAGGATCCGCTTGCCTGTCAGGTTCTCTCTCATGACCGCGACGGTATACATTTGCTACCGGTATCTTCAACGCTACCGGGAGGACCCCATGGGCAAGGCGTACAACGTCATGGCGGCGACGTGCCCGAGTCGCACCGTGCTGCACCGCATCGGGGCGCGTTGGACGGTGTTCGCCGTCAACGCACTGGAGGACGGACCGATGCGGTTCACCGAACTCAAAGCGCACATCCGCGGGATCACCCCCAAGGCCCTCACCGAGACGCTGCGCGCCATGGAGGCCGACGGCCTGCTCACCCGTACCGACCTGGGCGGCAACCCGCCCCACGTCGAATACGCCCTGACCGAACTCGGCCGCTCCCTGCTGGTTCCGCTGCGTGCCGTACGACAGTGGGCCGAGACGCACGTCCCGGACATCCTCGCCGCGCGCGAACGAGCCGGCGTCCGGGAAGGCCTCACCCTGACGACGCCTTCCCGGACGGCTGAGAACCACTAACCAAGATCGCCGGAAACACTTTTCACGAGGCAGACCCACCTGACGTGCTCGTCTGATGAGCCGACAGTGGCAAGTCAGCATGCCAGCGATGGTGGCGAGAGTTTCGAGGTGACCCCTCCTCCCCAACAGCGCTCCCGTGTCGACCGGTCCTGCCGCTGTCACCTACCGGCACCTCCCCGACCGCGGACCGGGAGATGCCGGCATTGGGTCAACTGGGCCGAGATTCTGAGTCGCTACCGATCGCGACCGGATGCCGTTGCTGCTCCGTCAGGTGTTGACGGATCGAGTGGGCGACGGCCGCCGCCCATACCGCGCAGACGACCGTGTAACAGCTGTAACGAACGGTGGCCGGGGCATCGAACCAGTCACTGCGAAGCAGGGTTCGGCTGTTGGTGAGCACGATCATGCCGCCGACCGCGGAGCCGAGCACCCGGGGCGGGACCTTGCGTACGAGCCAGGCCGCGACCGGCGCGGCGACCACCCCGCCGATGAGCAGCGCGGTGACCCAGCCGAAGTTGATGTTCTCCGCACCGATCCCGAGCAGGAAGCCGAGGCTCGCCGCGACCGCGACCAGGAACTCGCTGGTGTCGATCGATCCAATGACCTTGCGTGGTTCGAGCCTGCCGCTGGCCAGGATCGCCGGGGTGCCGATGGGGCCCCAGCCACCGCCACCGGTGGCGTCGACGAAGCCGGCGAGCAGGCCCAGTGGACCGAGGAATCGCTTGCGAAGCGGCTTACCCACGTTGCCCTGCGGCAGACCGAAGGTGGTGAAGCGAACCAGGAGGTAGCTACCGAGGGCAAGCAGGATCAGCGACATGATCGGGGCCGCCGCGTCGGTGGAGAGGCTGGACAGGAAGGTCGCGCCGGCGAAGGCGCCGACCGCACCCGGAATGCCGATCCGAGCGACGACCTTCGCGTCGACGTTGCCGAACCGCCAGTGGGCGGCACCCGAGGCGAGGGTGGTGCCGATCTCGGCGAGGTGCACGGTGGCCGAGGCAGCGGCGGCATGGACGCCGACGGCGAGCAGCAGGGTCGTCGAGGTCACGCCGTAGGCCATGCCGAGGCTGCCGTCGACCAGTTGGGCGCCGAGACCGACCAGGGCCAACAGGAGGATTTTGCGCATGAGGGACCACCAGTTCGTCGGAGGAGGTGGAAGCGGGAAGTTGAGGGCTCGGGTTGGACAGGCGGGTGGGCCGACCGTCCGACAAGGCCTTGCCGGTCCGGTCACCGCCGACGCGCACCCGGCGTCGCCGCTGGGCACGCGCAGGCGTGGCGGCCCGTCGGTACCCGGGGGTGTCGAGGAACGGGCGTACGGGGGGGTCGCGTCGGGCTTCCGCCCTGGGGGATTCGCGAGGCACTGCGACGCGGCCCGGTGGAGCGGACCGGCCGTGTCGGCGGTGGTCGGTTCAGTGACGGCGGCCGGGCCGCCAGGTGCAATGACGAGGCCTTTTGTGAGCCGATTTCCCTCCTCTCCGGTCGGTGTTCCGACCCATTCGACAGGCCCCGCCCGGACCATTTTCATACTCACTAGATAGGAATGGTTCCGCGAACCAAACCGACCAGACAAGAGTGCTTTCACAATTCAGATCGGCAAGAAGATAGTGATAGACGTCACTCTTTTCGGGTGGCAGGCAACATCTTGGCAATCAAAGTAGGTCGATATTTAACACGATGACCCGATGCCGGACAGAAACCTGCCAGCTTCCTGCCCAGGTCAGGCCGACGCGTCGTCGACCGACGGCAGATATCCGGCATACCGGCGGACTCACCGGAAAAACCCGCAGGCCCACGCTCTAGTTAGAGAGATTTAACTGAGCCGTAACTAAGCTGGCCTAACTTAATTGGAGCCCGAGATCGATTAGCGCCAATTATCTACGGGTCACCTCGGTTGATCGTTTGATTGATTCGGTCGCATCCGAGAAACCGCCGCCCCATGAAGTGGGAGTCCGATGAGCCCTGCACCGAACACGCGCGATCTGGTGATCGCGATCAGCGCCGGTAGCCTCCTCGAACCCAGTCCCCGGATCGCCACAGCCGCCCGCCACGGCGGCGGTCACGGCGTCCTGGACCTCGCCTCCGGCGACAGCTGGACACTCACCGGCCTGGCCCAGGCCACCGCCGGATCAAGCGAGCCGATCGGCGTACGCGTACCGGCCGGCTGCACCGCCACACCGGCCGATGTGGACCGGGCGGGGCACGGTCGGGTCGACCTGGTCGTCGTACCGCTGGACACACCCTGGCCACTGGCCGAGGTGGTCGACAGGTACCGGGTGCTGGTCGAGGTGACCAGCCTCGACGACGCCCGGCTGGCCGCCGCCGCCGGGGCGCACGGGCTCATCGCGCGGGGCATGGAGGGCGGCGGCAGGGTCAGCGAACTCAGCTCGTTCGTCCTGCTCCAGCAACTGGCCGCGGCCGACGGCATCGACCTGCCGATCTGGGTCGCCGGCGGCATCGGTCCCCGCACCGCCGTCGCCTGCGTCATCGGCGGGGCGACCGGGGTCGTCCTGGACAGCCAGCTCACCCTCATGCCGGAGTCCGAGCTGCCGGCGGACGTACGGGGCACTATCCGCCGGCTGGACGGGTCCGAGACGGTCCTGGTCGACGGCGTACGCGGGATCCGCCGGGGCGGCCCGCACGACAGCACCTCGCAACTGCTGCCGATCGGCCAGGACGGCTGGCTCGCCGCCGTCTTCGCCCAGCGTTGGCCCGACACCGCCGCCGCCGTACGCGGAATCCGTGCCACCCTCCTCGAAGCGATCGCCGAACCGGCCGCCGGGGACGCCCTGGCGCCGGGTGCCGCCCTCGCCGACGCCCTCAACGTCCGGATACCCGTGGTGCAGGGCCCGATGACCCGGGTCAGCGACGAGGCCCCGTTCGCGGCCGTGGTCGCCGCCGACGGTGCGCTGCCCTTCATCGCGCTCGCCCTCTCCGGCGCCGAACAGTCCCGTCGGGTGCTCCGGGAGACCGCCGACCGGCTGGGCGACCGGCCCTGGGGCGTCGGGGTGCTCGGCTTCGCGCCCGACGAGCTGCGCGCGGCACAACTCGAGGCGATCCGCGAGATCAGGCCCGCCTGCGCGATCATCGCGGGCGGGCGCCCGTCCCAGGCCACGGTCTTGGAGCAGGACGGGATCAACACCTTTTTGCACGTACCGTCACCGGGGCTGCTGCGGCAGTTCCTCCGGTCGGGTGCGCGCAAGTTCGTCTTCGAGGGCGCGGAGTGCGGCGGCCACGTCGGGCCACGGGCGAGCTTTCCCCTGTGGGAGGCGCAGCTGCTGGTACTGGAGGAGTTCCTGGCGGACGAGCCGGACGACGCCGGGCGGTTGCAGCTACTGTTCGCGGGCGGCATCCACGACGCGCGGTCGGCGGCGATGGTCGCCGCCATGGCCGCGCCCCTGACCGGGCGCGGGGCGCAGATCGGGCTGCTGATGGGGACCGCCTACCTCTTCACTTCCGAGGCGGTCGAAGAGGGCGCCATCCAGCCCCTGTTCCACCAGCAGGCCATCGCGGCCACCGGTACGTCGCTGCTGGAGACTGCGCCCGGACACGCGACCCGGTGCCTGCCGAGTCCCTTCGTCGACGACTTCCACGGCGTACGGGAGGAACTGGAATCGGCCGGGGTGGAGAACCGCCAGGTCTGGGAACAGCTGGAGCTGCTGAACGTCGGCCGGCTGCGGATCGCCAGCAAGGGCGTACGCCGGGAGGAAGACGGCCTGGCGCGGGTCGACGAGGCGGTCCAGGCGGTCGAGGGGATGTTCATGGCCGGCCAGGTTGCCGTGCTGCGCCACGCGCCTACCACGGTCGCGGAACTGCACGCACAGGTCACCACCGAGGCACGGGAGTTCCACGCGGTACGGGCCGCCGCGCTGCGCGCCGAACTCACCCCGCCGGCCACACCGGTGGAGGAGCCCCCCGCGCCGCTGGACATCGCGATCGTCGGCATGTCCTGCATCCTGCCGGGCTCCCCCGACCTGCACAGCTTCTGGCAGACCGTGCTCTGCGGCGCCGACGCGGTCACCGAGGTGCCGACCGACCGGTGGGACGTCGACACGTACTACGCACCCGAGGTCGGCCCCGGACAAGCCGGCCGGATCAGCGTCTCCCGGTGGGGCGGGTTCATCGATCCGGTCCCGTTCGACGCGATCCGCTACGGGATCCCCCCGGCGGCGCTGAGCAGCATCGACCCGACCCAGTTGCTCGCGCTGGAGGTGGCGCACCGGGCGCTGGTCGACGCCGGATACCCGTACGACGCGGCCGGCGCGGACCACAGCCAGACCGGGGTGGTGTTCGGTGCCGAGGCCGGCAGCGACATGGGCCACGCCCAGACGCTGCGGACCATGCTCCCGGCCTACCTGGGTGACGTGCCGGCCGAGTTGGAGGACCAACTTCCCACGGTCACCGAGGACAGCTTCCCCGGCGTGCTGGCCAACGTCATCGCCGGCCGGGTCGCCAACCGTCTCGACCTCGGCGGCCCCAACTACACCATCGACGCCGCCTGTGCCTCCTCGCTGGCCGCGATGGACGCCGCCTGCAAGGAACTCAGCGCCGGCAGCAGCGACCTGATGATCTGCGGTGGCGCCGACCTGCACAACGGCATCAACGACTACCTGATGTTCACCTCCGCGCACGCCCTCTCCCCGACCGGGAGGTGCCGTACGTTCGACAGCACCGGCGACGGCATCGCCCTCGGTGAGGGGGTGGCGTGCGTCGTACTGAAGCGGCTGGCCGACGCCGAACGCGACGGCGACCGGATCTACGCCGTGATCAAGGGCGTCGGGAGCTCCAGTGACGGACGCGCGCTCGGGCTCACCGCGCCGAGGGCGAGCGGGCAGCGGCGTGCCCTCGACCGGGCCTACCACCGTACCGGCGTCTCGCCCCGACAGGTCGGCCTGGTCGAGGCGCACGGCACCGGCACCGTGGTCGGCGACCGTACCGAGCTGGAGACCCTGACCCGGTTCTTCGACGAGGCCGGCGCGGAGCCCGGTAGTTGCGCGCTGGGCTCGGTGAAGTCGCAAATCGGGCACACCAAGTGTGCCGCCGGCCTGGCCGGCGTGATCAAGGCGAGCCTGGCGCTCTACACCGGAGTCAAGCCACCCACGATCCACCTGACCCGCCCGAACCCGGCGTGGAGCCCGGAACGCAGCCCGTTCGCGTTCTACACCGGTGCCCGCCCGTGGACGTCGCCGGCAGCCGAGCGGCTGGCCGGGGTGAGCGCGTTCGGCTTCGGCGGGACGAACTTCCACACCGTGCTCAGCGCGTACCCGAACGGCCCGGAGCCACGGCACACCCGGCAGTCCTGGCCGGCGGAACTCTTCTGCTTCCGCGGCGCCGACCGCCCTGCCGCACAGTTGCGGGTACGGCGGCTGGTGGAGATGCTCGCGACCCGCGACGAACTGGGCCGACCGTGGTCACTGCGTGACCTGGCCGCATCCCTGGCCGGCGAGGCGGATCACCGGGCGGGCGCGGTCCGGATCGCCGTCGTCGCCCGTGACCGGGACGAACTCGCCAAGCTGTTGGACCGGGCCCTGGCAGGCGAGCACGATCCGGCGCGGGGACTGGTCCAACCGCCGGACGACCCGGAGCCGGGCAAGGTGGCCTTCCTCTTCCCCGGTCAGGGCAGCCAGCGACCCGGAGCGCTCGCCGAACTGTTCGTGGCGTTCCCCGAGTTGCGGCACTATCTGCGCCTCGGTGACGAGTGGGCGGACCTGCTCTTCCCGCCGTCGGCGTTCGACCCCGAGACAGTGCGCGAGCAGGAGGACCGGGTACGCGACACCCGGGTCGCCCAGCCCGTACTGGGCATCGGCGGGCTGGCGGTCGACCACCTGCTGCGGCGGCTGGGCGTGCGGCCGGACCTGGCCGGTGGACACAGCTACGGGGAGCTGGTCGCGCTCTGCGTGGCCGACGCGTTCGATCCGGAGACCCTGCTCGCGCTGAGCCGGCAACGGGCCGACGCGATCCTCGCCGCGACCGGCGACGATCCGGGCACCATGGCGGCGGTCACCGGCACCGCCGAGCAGGTCGGCCGGGTACTCGCCGAGGCGGGACTGGCCGGCGAGGTGGTACTGGCCAACCGGAACACGCCGACCCAGGTGGTGATCTCCGGTCCGACGCCCGCGGTCGGATCGGCAGTGGCGGCGCTGCGCGAGGCCGGGCTGACTGCCCGGGGACTCTCCGTCGCGTGCGCGTTCCACAGTCCGGTGGTGGCCGGCGGCACCGCACGTTTCGCCGAGGCGCTGGCGGCCAGCACGGTACGCGAGCCGGCGATCCCGGTCTGGTCGAACCACACCGCCGCCCCGTACGACGGCGACGCCGACCGGGTACGTGAACGACTCGCCGCGCAGATCGGCGCACCCGTGCGTTTCGTCGAACAGGTCGAGTCGATGTACGCCAGCGGCGCCCGGATCTTCGTGGAGGCCGGCCCCGGTCAGGTCCTCACCAAACTGGTCCGGGCCGTCCTCGGCGACCGGCCGCACCTCGCGGTCGCTGCCGAACCGCGCCCCGAGGAAGGGCTGCGCGGCTTCCTCGTCAGCGTCGCCCAGCTTGCCTGTGCCGGCGTACCGGTCCGGACCGGTTGGTTGTTCCAGGGCCGGGACACGGCGGACCTCGCGACGGTCGAGTCGGCCCGGCGCCCGTTCTGGACCGTCGACGGCCAGCTCGTACGCGACCAGTTCGGGAACAGCCTGCCCGGCGGGATGACGCCCCCACGACGGATCAAGGAGTTGTCGATGACCGCATCGAACGAGACCACTTTCGGCGGCCGGGACGGCCGCGACGAGTTGTTGAGCGAGTTCCTGCGCACCAGCCGGGACATGATCGCCTCGCAGCGGGACGTGATGCTCGCGTACTTCGGCGAGGGTGCCGGTGGGCGGCTCGTGTGGCAGCCCACTGAGGCGTACCCGCCGGTGGTGCTTCCCGGTCATGGGAACGAGGTCGCACCGGTCACGACGACGGCGCTGGTGGCCGTGTCTCCGGCCGCACCGGCGGGCGCGGTCGACGTGGCTGCCGCACCGGTCGCCGCGTCCGGTCCCGACTTCCAGACCGCGATCCTCGACGTGATCAGCGAACGCACCGGCTACCCGGTCGACCTCATCGAACTCGACCTCGACCTCGAAGCAGACCTCAGCATCGACTCCATCAAACGCGCCGAAGTCGCCGGCGAGGTCGCCGCACGACTACGCCTCGCCGTCGAAGGCGACGAAGCCGAACTCGAAGACCTCGTCAAAGCCCGCACCGTACGCACCATGGTCGACTGGCTCAACCAGAAGATGCGGTCGACGGCGGGCACGACCGTGATCCACGCGACCGCCGTACTCGGACCGGCGAGCGGGTCGGCGCACTCCGGCGGTTTGGTCGCGACCGGCACGGTCGTGGTGACCCGACCCGACTTCCAGACCGCGATCCTCGACGTGATCAGCGAACGTACCGGCTACCCGGTCGACCTCATCGAACTCGACCTCGACCTCGAAGCAGACCTCAGCATCGACTCCATCAAACGCGCCGAAGTCGCCGGCGAGGTCGCCGCACGACTACGCCTCGCCGTCGAAGGCGACGAAGCCGAACTCGAAGACCTCGTCAAGGCCCGCACCGTACGCACCATGGTCGACTGGCTCAACCAGAAGTTGCAGGGGGAGGCCGCTGCGGCACCGTCGCCGGGGAACGGCGTGCTGGCCCCGCCGCCCGCACCACACGCGCTCACCACCGCCGCACCCGCACCGATGGCGGCGCCATCCGCGCTGGCCACTATGAGTCCGGCCATCGTGCCCGCGCCCGTCCCCTCCGTCGCCGACACCGTGACGGTCGCTGCCGAGGTCACCACCGCCGCCCGGGCGGGGATCACTCCGAAGCGGCTCCTGCCGCAGGCGAAGGTGATCGGGGGACCTCCCGGCGCGGACACCGGTGCCCCGCTCGCCGGGCAGCCCGTCGACGTGCTCGCCGGGACCAGTTTCCTCATCACCGGCGCCAGTCCGGCGCTGGCGTACCTCGCCGAACTCCTTCAGGAGCATGGGGCGGGTGGGCAGACCGGTGTAGCGGACGGGAAGCAGGCTGGTCAGCTCGCCGGCTTCGACGGGCTGATCCTGCTCGACGGGTTGACCGGCGCCGGAGCCCCCCTGCTGCCCGAGATCTTCCCGTTCCTCAAGCAGGCGCTCGCGGCCGGTCCACGCTGGCTGCTGGCGGCGGGACCGGTTGGCGGGACCGACCGTACCGACGGACTCGCCGGCCTGTTCCGTACCATCGCCAGGGAGTACCCACAGGTCACGGCCAGGTACGTCGAGGTCGACGCGGCTGCCGACCCGCAGCGGATCGCCCGACACCTGCTCGACGAACTGCTGGCCGGCGGGGACGCACCGGTTGTCGTACGGGGCGAGACCGAGCGGACCACGGTCGACCTCGCGCCGGTGGCGCTGGGAGCGGTGGCGACGAGCGGTGCCGGGCCGGCCGGCGACGGTGCCTCCGAGGCAGCGGCGATCGGCCTCGACCGGGACTCGGTGGTCGTCCTGGTCGGTGGGGCGCGCGGGATCACGCCGTGGTTCGCCCGTGCGGTGGCCATGGCGAGCCGCTGCCGGATCGAGCTGGTGGGTCGCACACCACTGCCGACCGAGCCGGAGGATCCGGACCTGGTGTCGGCCCGGGACAGGGCGTCGTTGCGGGCCGCGCTCGCCCGCCGGGGTCTTCGTTCACCGGCGGAGATCGAACGCACCGCGCAGGCGGTCCTGGCCGCCCGCGAGGTCGAGGCGACCCTCGGCGAGCTGCGCGAGTTGGGCAGCGAGGTGCGCTACCACGCCCTCGACGTGCGGGACGCGTCGGCGACCCGGAGTCTGCTGCTGGACATCGAGCGTACGCACGGCCGGGTCGACGGCGTCGTGTACGCGGCCGGGGTGATCGAGGACAGGCTGATCGCGGAGAAGGACCCGCAGTCGTTCGCCCGGGTGTTCGGCACGAAGGTGGAGGGTGCCCGCTCGGTACTGGCCGGCCTGGACGAGCTGGGCTCGGCGCCCCGCTTCGTGGTGCTGTTCGGCAGCATCGCCGCGGCGTACGGCAATCGGGGTCAGGGCGACTACGCCGCGGCGAACGACGCGATCGACGCGATCGGCGCCCGGTGGGCGGCCGGCACCGGCAACCGCTGCGTGACCGTGCACTGGGGTCCCTGGGCGCCGGGCGCCGGGCACGGCGGGATGGTCAGTGCCGAGCTGAGCCGGGAGTACGCCAGGCGCGGCATCGAACTGATCGACCCCGAAGCAGGCGCGCTGAGTCTGTTGAGCGAGTTGGCCTGGGGCGACCCGAAGATCAACTCCGTGGTCTACACCGCCTCGGGCTGGTGATCGTGCACGAGGTGCGGCAGCGGCTGAGCCGTACCCCCGGTAGGCCCGTCGACGGTGGAGCGAGAGGTCGAAGATGAACACGAGCACCGATCGGCGCGACCCGGTCGCGATCGTCGGGATGGCGGCGGTGATGCCCGGCGCCGGCAACCTGGAAAACTACTGGCGCAACCTGGTCGACGGCGTGGACGCGATCACCGACGTGCCGGCGCACCGGTGGGACGACGAGTTCTACGACCCGGACCAGGCCCACCGACCGGACAGGATGTACTGCCGGCGCGGCGGGTTCGTGGACGAGTTCGCGAGCTTCGAGCCGCTGCGGTTCGGCATCATGCCCGCATCGGTGGCGGACATCGAGCCGGACCAGCTCATCGCCCTGAACGTGGCCGCCGCCGCGATCGACGACGCCGGCGGCGCGGACCGGCTGCCCGACGGCGACCGGGTGGGCGTGATCCTCGGGCGTGGCGGCATCCTCAGCCCGGCCCAGGCCCGCTACGCCCAACGGGTACGGATGTCGAGCCAGGTCATCCAGGTCCTGCGGGAGTTGATCCCGGAACTGGACCAGAGCCGGCTCGACCTGGTACGCGAGAAGTTCGACGAGCGGCTCGGCCCGTACCAGCCGGAGGGGACGATCGGGCTGGTGCCGAACCTGGCCGCGTCCCGGGTGGCCAACCGGCTCAACCTGCGCGGTCCGGCGTACACCCTGGACGCGGCCTGCGCCTCGTCGCTGATCGCGGTCGACCAGGCGATCACCGAACTGACCAGCGGGCGGTTGGACGCCGTACTCGCCGGCGGGGTGCATCACGTGCACGACATCAGCTTCTGGTCGGTGTTCAGCCAGTTGCGGGCGCTGTCCCGGCGTGGGGAGAGCCGGCCGTTCCACCGGGAGTCCGACGGGCTGCTGATCGGCGAGGGCACCGGCGTGGTCGTACTGAAGCGGTGGTCCGACGCGGTCCGCGACGGCGACCGGGTATACGCCGTCATCCGGGGCAGCGGTATGTCCAGCGACGGCCGCTCGGCGAGCATGTTCAACCCGGCTTCCTCCGGACAGGTGCTGGCCATCCGGCGGGCCTGGGAGGCGGCGGGGCTGGATCCGACCGCGCCGGACTCGCTGGGGTTGCTGGAGGCCCACGGCACCGGTACGCCGACCGGCGACGCGGCCGAACTGGTCTCGGTCGCCGAGGTGTTCGGCCCACACGGCGGTGACGGACCGCGCCCGGTGATCGGCTCGGTCAAGTCGATGATCGGGCACACCATGCCGGCGGCCGGCATCGCCGGCCTGATCAAGGCCACGCTCGCGGTGCACCGGGGGGTGCTGCCGCCCACCCTGCACTGCGACGACCCACGCCCGGAGATGACGGCGACCCGGTTCGCCCCGATCGCCACCGCCCGCCCCTGGGAGAGCGACGGGCCACGTCGCGCCGGGGTGAACGCCTTCGGCTTCGGCGGCATCAACGCGCACGTCATCGTCGAGCAGGTACCCGAGCCGGCCGGCGTACGGAACCGCCCGGCCAGCGGGGTGCCGGCGACAGCGAACGGCGCAGGTGCCGGAGGAGCGGCCTCGACCGTGGCCGGCTCGACGGTCGAGGTCACCGAACCGGACCAGGTGCTCTGGCTGGCCGCGCCGGACCCGGTCCGGTTGGCCGGCCTGCTGTCCCGCGACGACCACGAGGTACGGGCCCTCGGCATCGAACGGGCCCGGAGCAACCGGCCCGCGACCGAGGACGAGCCGTGCCGGATCGGCATCGTCAACCCGACCGACAAGCTCCTGGCGGTCGCCCGCAAGACGGTGGCCCGCCGGGAGGCATGGCGGGGTGGCCGGGACATCTGGTTCAGTCCGTCGCCGCTGTTGGCCGCCGGCACCGGGCGCCTCGCGTTCGTCTTCCCCGGCCTGGAGGCGGAGTTCGCCCCGCGTACCGCGGATATCGCCGCGCACTTCGGGCTGCCGGACCGGCAGTGGTCCGCGACGGACCTGGGCCGGCACGGCGCCGGGCTGATCGAGGTGGGCAAGCTGCTCGACGAGGCGCTGCGCCGCGTCGGCGTACTGCCGGACACGGTCGCCGGACACAGCATCGGCGAGTGGACCGCCGCCGCGACCAGCGGACAGATCAGCACAGCGGCGATGGACGAGTTCCTGGAGCTGTTCAACGCCGACTCGGTCGAGGTCTCCGGGTACGTCTTCGCCGCCGTGGGAGCCGGTGCCGAGCGCGTCACCCCGATGCTGGGCGACTTCCCGGGGGTGGTGCTTTCACACGACAACGCCCCGGCGCAGTCCGTGGTGAACGGCCCCGAATCCCAGGTGGACCGGCTCGTCGAGGCGCTGCGTACGGAGAACGTGCTGTGCCAGAAGCTGCCGTTCCGGTCGGCCTTCCACACTCCCGTGTTCGCCGACGGCCTGCAGTCGATCGGTGCGGCGCTGCGCCGGTGGGAGGTGCACCCGACCCGGATACCGGTCTGGTCGGCGACCCTGGCGGCACCGTTCCCCGCCGACGAGGCGCAGGTCAACGCCCTGTTCGTCCGGCACATGATGGAGCCGGTCTGGTTCCGTCAGACCGTGGCGGCGATGTACGACGCCGGCGTACGGGTCTTCCTCCAACTCGGCGCCGGACAGCTCGCCTCGCTGATCAGCGACAACCTGCGCGGGCGTGACCATCTCGCGATGCCGGTCAACGTGAAGCACCGCAGCGGGCTGGACCAGCTCCGGCGGGTCGCCACCGCGATCTGGGTGGAGGGCGGCAGCCCGAACCTGACCGCGCTCGACCCGCGACCGGCGAAGACGCCCGCGAAACCGGTACGGCGCGGCCCGTCGGTTCCGCTGGACCTGGGTGGACCACTGGTCCGGCTCGGTGCCGGTGCCGCCGGTCTGCTCGGCGTCTCGGTGGGCGGGGTCCAGCCGCGCCATCTGTCCGGTGCGACGGACAACGGTGCGGCCGTGCCGGTCGACGCGTCGGCGGCAGGTGGGGCGGGGCGCCAGCCGGAGCCGGCAGGTACCGGCGGTAACCCGGCGGCGGCGCTGGCCGCGCTGCACCGGTTGGCCGGGCGGTCCAGCGCGGCGGCGGAGCTCGCCGCACTGTTGCAGGACACGGCGCGGGACGCGGTCAGCGTGCTGGACGCCGCCGCACCGGCGCACCGCGCGCAGCGACCGGCTCCGCCGGTGGTGCCGCGGCCGGTTGTCGGGCAGCCCCCGGTCGCCCCGCCGGCCCGGTCCACCCGAACCACCGGCCCCGACGGCAACGGCAACCACACCACGGCCGGCGGGGTCGGTCCGGCCGACAGGGCCGACAGCGGCAGGGGGGCCAGTGCCGGCAACGGCGGCAGGGAGGCCAGCGGCAGCCGGGGTACGGTCCGGCGGATCACGTTGCGGGTCTCGGTCGAGACCATGCCGTACCTGAGGGACCACTGCTTCTTCGTCCAGCCACCGGACTGGCCGAACATGGAGGACCGGTGGCCGGTGGTGCCGGCGACCACCCTGGTCCAACACATGGTGGACGCGGCGGAGCAGGCGGTGCCCGGCATGCGGGCGGTGGCCGTACGCGAGGCCAGGTTCAACCGTTGGCTGATAGCCGAGCCGGGTCAGGACGTCGAGATCACCGTGAAGCCGACCGGTGACGGCCTGGTCTCGGTCACCTTCGGGCCGTACGCCCGATCGACCGTGGAACTCGCCGCGGACTATCCGGCGGACCCGCCCGAGGTGTGGCGGCACGATCCCGCTACCGAACGGCCGCCACGGATCAGCGCCGAGGAGATGTACGCGGAGCGGCTGATGTTCCACGGCCCCCGGTTCCAGGGTGTCACCGCCGTACACGCCCTCGGGGACATGCACGTACGGGGCGTGGTCACCGCACCCGTACCGCCGGGCGCTCTGCTGGACAACGCGCTGCAGCTGATCGGCAACTGGCTCATCACCACGCAGCCGTTCCGTACCGTGGCACTGCCCGTGGGCCTGGGCCACATCCGGTACTTCGGTCCCCCGCCGGAGCCGGGCACGGCGTTCGAATGTGTCGCCCGGGTGCGCTCGATCGACGACGCCCAACTCGTCGCGGACACCCAACTGGTAGTCGGCGACCGGGTGTGGGCGCAGATCGACGGCGCGGTCGACCGGCGCTTCGACAGCCATCCGCAGGCGCGGCCGGCGGAACGGTTCCCCGAGCGGCATCCGATGTCGCTGATCCAACCCGAGGGCTGGACGATGGCCTTCGACTGCTGGACCGACCTGGTCACCCAGGGCATGGCCGCGCGCGGCATCCTGGGCTCGGCCGCGTACGCGGACTACGAACGGCAGCCCGCCAAATCCCGCAAGCAGTGGCTGTTGGGCCGGATCGCGGTGAAGGACGCCGTCCGGTTCCGGTTGTGGGAGGACGGGCACAGCGACATCTACCCGATCGAGCTGACGGTCGGCAACGAACCGGACGGGCGGCCTCGGGTGTACGGACGTCCGGGCCGTGACCTGCGCGACTGCGACGTCTCGCTGGCGCACTGCGCCGAGATCGGCGTCGCGGTCGCGAAACCCCGCGATCCGGCCTCGCCACCCGACGCACCGGGTGTCGGCATCGACGTCGCCGAGATCACCGACCATCCGGAGAGCACCCTGCACTTCGCCCTGTCCGACGCGGAGACCGCCCTGCTGGCCTCGCTCGGCGGCGACGCCGAGGACCGGCGACGGTGGTTCACCCGGTTCTGGGCCGCCAAGGAGGCCGTCGGCAAGGCCGAGGGAACCGGACTCGACGGGCGCCCCCGCCGGTTCGTCGTGACGAGTGCCGCGGACACGGTGCTGACCGTCCACGTCGACGATCGGATCTACCCGGTGGAGCACCGCGAGGTCGGCAATCCCGACGACCTACCGCCCCGACGCTACGTCGTCGCCTGGACCTGGGGCCCGCGAACCGGCGCCGTGGCCGATCAACCGTGACCGGCACCCAACCCCCATCCGAAGGAGTAGACCCCATGGCCGCCTCGCACGCCGACATCCTCGCCGAACTCACGGAAATCATCGACGCTGTACTCGGCGACTTCGCCACCGATGCCCCGATCACCATGGACACCACCTTCCGCGACGAACTCGGCATGGAGAGCATCGACGTCGTCTCCCTCGCCGGCCGGTTGCAGGCCCGGTACGGCAACACCGTCAACTTCGCGCATTTTGTCGCCAAACTGGACCTGGAGACCGTGGGCGAGCTGCGGGTCGGGCAACTGGTCGAGCACATCGCACACTCCCTCGACGCGGCCGGCCGGGACAGGCCGGCCGACGCCAGTCCCACCGTTGTCGAGGCGGTCCGCTCGTGACGATGATCCGAGCCAACGGAATCGAGATGCACGTCGAGCAACTCGAGCCACCGGACGAAGGGGCGGGCGCGGGCGGCGCCGGGCGGAATGACGGGCCGACCACCCTCGTGATGATCCACGGGATGGCCTCCGACAGCCTCGCGAGCTGGTATTTCACGGTGGCCAAGCCGCTGGCCGACGCCGGGCTGCGGGTGCTGATGTACGACCTGCGGGGGCACGGCCACAGCGAGCGCCCACCCACCGGCTACGCCCTCGACGACTTCGTCGACGACCTGTCGGCGATGCTGACCGAACTCGACGTCACCGGTCCGGTCCACCTGCTCGGCAACTCGTTCGGCGGCACGATCGCATTCGCGTACGCGATCCGCCACCCGGACCGGGTCGCCTCCATCGCGGCGATCGAATCGTCACCACCGACCAGGGCCTGGATGGCTCGGGTCGCGCGCCGGCTGGACCGGGCCACCGACCTCCTGCCCCGGCCCGAGGCGCTGGCGCAGATCAGCGCCGGTCGGGGCGAACGGGTGTCCCGCCGGGCCCGGGCCACTGGCGAGATGCTGGCGACGACCACGCTGGCCAGGGACCTTCCGGCCAGTGCCCTGCCCAGCTCCGCGCAGATCAGCGCGATCGGCGTACCGGTGCTCTGCCTGTACGGCGCGAACTCCGCTGTCGTCGAGCTGGCACCGGCTGTGGTCCGGCTGCTACCGCAGACGCGGACCGTCGTCCTACCCGGCGAGAAACACACCGTCCTGATCGACCGGCCGGAGGCGGTACGCCGGCTCGTCCTGGCCTGGCTCCGCGAGGAGTGCGCCGTCGAGGTGGCCGAGGCCGCCACCACCCCGTGACAACCCATCGTGCAGGAGGTCTTCGGATGGACACCCCGGTCCCCGGCAGGTCGATCATCATCAGCAACGGCCGGTGCGGTTCGACGCTGCTCTCGGACCTGATCGCGGAGCAGCCCGAGACTCTCTCGGCGCAGGAGTTCTTCATGTCCGTCGCACCCTGGGCACGCAGTTCCGAGGTGCTCACCGGTGCCGCGTACTGGGCGGTGCTGAGCAGCCCCAAGGCGGAACTCGCCACCCTCTTCCGGATCGGGCTGCCGCCAAAGGAGGTGCGCTATCCGGCGACCGGCCGGTGGGCGGACCGGATGACCGAACTGCCGCGGATCCTCGCCATCACCCTGTCGAAACTCACCGCCGACCCGGACCGCCTGTTCGACCAACTCGCCGAGCGGGTGCCGGACTTCCCGACGCAGTCGGTCGGTGACCACCACCGAATGTTCCTCGACCTGCTGGCCGTGGTCACCGGCAAACGGCGCTGGGTCGAGCGTTCCGGCGGGTCGAGTCACGTTGCTCCGTACCTGTTGCGGGCGTTTCCCGAGGCGAAGGTGGTGTACCTGACCCGCGACCGGGAGGCGACCGCCCGGTCGATGAGCCGGCACTCGTCGTTCCAGCTGATCCAGCTGCGGGTGGAGTTCCTCGGCCGGTGCGGGCTCGATCCTTTCCGGATCGAGCCTGGTCAGTCGGTGCCCGAGGATCTGGAACGGTACCTGCCGGACCGGCTCACCGCCGACCTGCTCCGGGAGCGGGGACAGGACCTGCGCCGCTACCTCGGACTGAGCGCGTTCCTGACCAGCCAGGCCGAGCAGGCGCTCACCGACCTGCCTCCGCGACACCTGCACCGGATGAGCTACGAGGACCTGGTCGCCGACCCGGTCGGGCAACTCGGCCTGCTGGCCCGGTTCCTTGAGTTCGAGGACTGGGAGGACTGGGCGCGGCGGGTCGCCGGGCGGGTCGTCGCGCCCGTCCGGTCCCGAGAGGTCGCCGCGGCCTGAGCGCATACCTGACCCCACCGAACGTCGTGACTCCGTCGAACGAGAGGAACCATTGGTGAAACCATTCCGGATGTCGGGCCGGCGACCGCTCGCCGCGGCCGCCGTACTGGGACTGCTGTACGTGCTGGCGGCGCCGTCGCCGGCCACCGCCGCCCCGATCGGGACGGATGCGCCGGGTACGGCCGGACACCAGCCGACGTACGAGCGGAAGCTGATCGGGAAGGGCACCCCGGACGAGTGCTTCGCCGGTGTCGGTGTGGCCTACCCGCCCGGTCCCCCGTGCGCGACCGGGCAGTCGAAGGTGAACCAGTCCTACCTGTGGGGCATGACCCAGACCGGGCAGAGCCTGTGGTTCGGCACCGGCGCGAACGTCAACTGCCTGACCAGCGGGCGCAACCTGCGCAACACGACGCCGAACCTGAACGAGGACTGGGTCTGCGAGTACGGCGAGAGCCAGATCGTGAAACGCAACCCGACCCTGCCCGCCACCCTCGGCGACCATCGCCCGCCCCGGCTGTACACGTACGACAAGCGTTCGCGGCGGTTGACGGAAAAGACCGACGCAGTCAAGAACGCCTCCACCACCGACGCCAACCGGCTGAGCACGACCGCCGGAATCCGCGCCGCCGGCACCCATCAGGGCGTGGCGTTCCTCGGTGGGCCCGCCCTGGGCGAAAGCATCAACCTGTTCGCCTTCGACACCCACACCGGAGCCTTCCTCGGCTCGGTCAACCTGCCGGCGTACGGCAACATCCGCCACTTCGTGGTGGCCGACGGCGCGCTCTACGCGGGTGTCGGGGTGGGCGCGAACGGCGGCAACCGGGGGCACGTGCTGCGCTGGACCGGCTCCCGGAGCAACCCGTTCAGCTTTGTCGAGGTCGCGAACCTGCCTGCCCAGGCGGCGGACCTCACCGTGCACGACGGACGGATCTTCGTCACCACCTGGACGGGCTCCGGTGACGACGCCCTGGCAGCCGCGGTACCCGGCACGACCGACGAGCCGCTGTCCGGGGTCGCCGGGGTGTGGATGAGCCCGAAGCTGTCGCACGGGGAACGCGGCCTCACCCCGGCCGACGCCGACAGCTGGGCCCAGGTCTGGTCGGTGGACGGGTACGAGCCCGATCCGGTCGTCGCCCGCACCTACGCCCTGGGTGGACTGGCCTCGTTCAACGGTTACCTCTACTGGGGCACGATGCACGTGCCGATGAAGGCGACCACGGTACACATCGCGACCTACCCACCGGCGAACGAGGCCGCGCTGCGCGCCTCGGTACGCGGCACCCAACGGGCGATCAGCATCTTCCGTGGTAAGAGCTTCGGCGACCGCCACCAGCGGGTGGACCTGCTGTACGGCGCACCCCAACTGCCCGCGTACGACCCGGCCGGTAACGGTGGCGCGGGCGCGTGGGCCGCCGCGCCGACCGGCTACACCCCGCTGTACGGCCCGTCGGGCATGGGCAACCCGTACAACAACTACACCTGGAAGATGGCGGTGGCGGGCGGGAAACTCTACGTGGGCACCATGGACTGGAGCTACATCTCCAAGGACCTGGGCCAGGACACCGCCCGGGTGTTGGGTGTCACCGGCCCGGCCGCGGCCGAGTTCGGCGACGCCTCCGTGCTGGCCGACGACCCCCCGCCGGCACCGGTCTACGGCGGTGACCTGTTCGTCTTCGACTCGACCAGCAAGCCGGCCACGGTGGTGGACAACAGTGGGCTCGGCAACTACCTGAACTACGGGATCCGCAACATGGTCGCCGACGGGTCGACCCTCTACCTGGGCATGGCCAATCCGATGAACCTGCGTACGGACCCGGATGACGACGTCCCCGAGGGCGGCTGGGAACTGATCCGGCTGAGTATGCAGCGCTGTTAGCCGGTTGGCCCCGCCCGTGCATCGTGGGCAGCCACGGGCGGGGCCGGCCACACGGATACTCCAAACACCTCGGATCCTTACATATCCCGAACATCACTATGTCATGGTGCGAATATGATGGAAATCTGTAGATCTTGGATAGGTCATGCGGGACCGCGCACCCGGTGGCGGCACCTGCTCACGGTCGTTCCGCTCGTCGGAGCGCTCACCCTGCTGGCCGGTTGCGGGCTGTTCCGGGACGACCCGGAGCAGCACGAGGTCGGGCCGGTGTCCACGATGCCGAGCGGCTCCTCGGCGCACACCCTCGTGGTCGACGGGCAGGAGCGCGACTTCCGCCTCTACCAGCCGGCGAACCTCGCCTGGTCGACCGCGGTGCCGCTCGTGGTCATGCTGCACGGTGCCCTCGGCACAGGCGCCCAGGCGGAAAACTCGTACGGCTGGAACGCCGAGGCGGACCGGGAGGGCTTTGTCGTCGCGTACCCGGACGGGGTGAGCCGCTCCTGGGCGGTGGGCCCGGACTGCTGCGGCCCACCGGCCCGCGACGGCGTGGACGACGTGGCCTTCATCCGGCAACTGGTCTCCACCGTGGCCGACCGGCTTCCGGTGGACCGCAACCGGATCTACGCCACCGGGATCTCCAACGGCGGAATGCTCGCATACCGACTGGCGTGCGACACGAAGCTGTTCGCCGCGATCGGGCCGGTGGCCGCGACCCAACTCGGCCCGTGCCAGGCACCGGCACCGACCTCCGTGATCCACATCCACGGGACGGCGGACCAGACAGTGCCGTTCGGCGGTGGTCCGGGCAAGCGGGACAACGACGGGACCGGGCGTAATCCGGTCAAGATCGACGGTCCGCCCACCCCCGACCTGCTCGGCCAGTGGCGTACGACCGGCGGATGCGGCGCTCCGGCGACCACCGCCTCGGGCCCGGTCAGCACCTCGGTCGCCACCTGTCCCGGGGGACGGGCGGTCGAGTTGGTCACCGTCGACGACGCGGGCCACCAGTGGCCCGGTGCCGCCGGCCCCGAACCGGCGGCGCAACGCCTACTCGGCCTGGATCCACCCGCGACCGCGCTGGACGCGACCGAGACCATCTGGCGCTTCTTCGACGCACATCCCCGAACCGGCGGCTGACCGAACCGGCGCCCATCCACCCCACAGTTCAGGACAGGGAGCAGCAGATGCCCAGCAGCGGTGGCAGCCCGCCCGCGGTCGAGGTCGCCGACCTCGTCAAACGCTACCCCGGAAGCACGACCGCAGCCGTGGACGGGCTGTCCTTCACGGTGGCCCCCGGCGAGATCTTCGGGCTGCTGGGACCGAACGGCGCCGGCAAGTCGACCACCATCGGCATCCTCACCACCCGGCTGCGGGCGTCCGCGGGCCGGGCGCTGGTCGGCGGGGTCGACGTGGTCGGCGACCCGGTCGCGGCCCGTGCCCAGTTGGCCGTCGTACCCCAGCACAACAACCTGGACCGGTCGCTGACGCCACGACAGAACCTGCTGTACCACGCCGCGTACCACGGTGTCGGGCGCGCCGACCGCAACGCCCGGGCCGACGTACTGCTGGACCGTTTCGGCCTGACGGATCGGGCCGACAAGCGCATCGAGGCGTACTCGGGCGGGATGGTGCAACGGCTGATGATCGCCCGTGCGCTGATCCACGAGCCGGCGGTGCTCTTCCTCGACGAGCCCACCAACGGTCTGGACCCGCAGTCCCGGCGGCTGATCTGGGGCCGGATCCGCGAGATGCGCGGGCGCGGCGTGACCATCGTGCTGACCACGCACCAGATGAACGCGGCCGCCGCCCTGGTCGACCGGGTCGGCATCGTCGACCACGGTCGGCTGCTCACCCTGGACACGCCGGGCAACCTGGTCAAAGGGCTCGCCGGACGATCGATCCTCGATCTGACGGTCACCCCGGCCGCGCCCGACGAACCGGACGAGCTTCTGCGTGCACTTACCGAGGTCTCTGGCGTACGCAAGGGTGAACGGCTCGCCGTGGCGTCGCCGCCCGGCGCCGGGGCCGCCAACCTTCGCTCCGGCCTCGGCCTGGGCGGCGGCGCGGGGCTCGGCGCGGGTGTGCCGGCTGCTGCACTGGCCGCGCTGGCCCGACGGGAGCGGGCGGTCGCCACGCTCACCCCCGACCCCGGTGGGCGCCAGCGCGTCAGGATCCGGCTGCATCTCGCCACCGACCCCGCCACTGTGCTCGGGCCGGCTCTCACCATCCTGACCACGCGGTCGGCGACCCTCACCGACGTACACATCGCCGAGCCGAGCCTCGAAGACGTCTTCATCGGACTGACCGGAAGGGATCCACGGTGACCGACCTCGACGCCCCGCCGGTAGCGGCAACGAGCACCACGGCGGCGCCCGCGAGACCCGGCGCCCACCGGGTCTTCCTGGCCATCCTGCGCCGGGACCTGCTGGTCACCGGCAAGGAACTCTGGGTCATCCTGGTCCAGGTCGGCCTCACCCCGCTGTTCATGCTCTTCGTCTTCGTCAAGGTACTCGGCGGGCAGGGCATCGTCGCCCGGAACTTCGCCGACCTGTTCCTGCCCGGCATCATCGCGCTCGCCGCGCTCACCACCGCGCTGCAGAGCGTCGCGCTGCCACTGGTCAAGGAGTTCGGCTTCACCCGGGAAATCGAGGACCGGCTGCTCGCCCCGCTGTCGACAAACCTGGTCGCGGTCGGCAAGCTCGTGGTCGCGATGCTGCGCGGCCTCATCGCCGCAGCCCTCATCTACCCGCTGGGTGCACTGATGGTCGGCTCAGCCCCGTTGCAGCCCGAACGGCTGCCGATGGTCCTGCTGACGGTCCTGCTCGGCGGATGGATCGGGGGCGGCATCGGCATGACGCTGGCGACGATTCTGCCCATCCAACGGATCAACATCACGTTCTCGCTGGTCGTGACCCCGATCATCTGGACCGGTTGCATCCACTACCCGTGGCCACGGCTCTCCTCCATGCCCTGGTTCCAAACGGTCACCGCCCTCAACCCGATGACCTACGTCTCCGAGGGCGTACGGGGGGCCATGTTGCCCGACGTCGCACACATACCGGCCTGGGTCTGTCTCCTGGTCCTGGCCTGCGTGGCCGCGATGGTCACGTTCACCAGCGTACGAAGTTTCAGTCGGCGTGCCGTCCAGTGAACGGCACGGTCAACGCGTCTATCGGAGGTGCTCGTCGATGAACGTGCTGGAACCCCCCAGGTCCGAATCCCCCGCGTCTGATGGTGCGTTCGCCGCCTGGTTGGCCGACCGCGCCGGCCGGCTGCTGCTGCGCGTACGCGCGGAGCACTGTCACGACGACCCGGCCGCGTTGAAGCGCGCGGGTGACCGGGCGTCGCACCAACTGCTGCGCGATGAACTGGCCCGGTGCAGGAGCGCCGACGCCGTGCTCTCGGAGGAGGACGACGGCGCCCGGCAGGCATGGGCCACGGGTACGGCCGGACCCGCGCCGGACCGGCTGGGCGCCGACCGGGTGTGGATCATCGATCCGTTGGACGGAACCCGTGAGTTCTCCGAGCCGGGCCGGACGGACTGGGCGGTGCATGTCGCACTCTGGCAACGGAACGCGGATACGGAGCACCGCATCATCGCGGGCGCCATCGCCCTGCCCGCCCAGCACCGTACCCTCGGCACCGCGACACCCCCACCCCGGCCGACGACGGTCAGCGGTCGGACGATCCGGTTGGCGGCGAGTCGGAGTCGGCCGCCGGTGTTCCTGACCGAGTTGGCGGACGAGGTCGGTGCGGAGTTGGTGCCGATGGGGTCGGCCGGGGCGAAGATCGCGGCGGTGATCAGTGGGGAGGTCGACGCGTACGTGCATGCGGGCGGGCAGTACGAGTGGGACTCGGCCGCGCCGGTGGCTGTGGCGACGGCCACGGGGCTGCACGCTTCCCGAATCGATGGTTCTGCGTTGAAATACAACGAGGCCGATCCCCGGTTGCCGGACCTGGTGGTCTGCCAGCCGGAGCTGGCCGCACCGCTGCTCGCAGCGCTGCGGCAACACCTGACCCTCGTGCCGGCAACGGCCACGGCAGTCGGCTGACCCGCGATGGACACGGTGGACATGACCACTCCGGCGGCGTACCGGGTGTCGCATCTGGATGCGCTCGAGGCGGAGAGCATCTTCGTCATGCGTGAGGTGGTGGCCGAGCTGGAACGTCCGGTGTTGCTGTTCTCGGGTGGCAAGGACTCGATCGTGATGCTGCGGCTGGCGCAGAAGGCGTTCGCGCCGGCCCGGATCCCGTTCCCGGTCATGCACGTCGACACCGGGCACAACTTCGCCGAGGTTCTCGACTACCGGGACCGGCGGGTGGCGGAGCTGGGTTTGCAGTTGGTGGTGGCGAGTGTGCCGGAGGCGTTGGAGTCCGGCCTCGTACGGGAGTCCGCCGACGGTATGCGGAACCGGATCCAGACGCCGGTGTTGTTGGCGGCGGTGGAGAAGTACCGGTTCGACGCGTTGTTCGGGGGTGCGCGTCGGGACGAGGAGAAGGCGCGGGCGAAGGAGCGGGTGTTCTCGTTCCGGGACGATTTCGGGCAGTGGGATCCGAAGAACCAGCGGCCGGAGCTGTGGTCGTTGTACAACGGGCGTCATCATCCGGGTGAGTCGATCCGGGTGTTCCCGTTGTCGAACTGGACCGAGCTCGACATCTGGCACTACATCGCCCGGGAACAGTTGTCGTTACCGTCGATCTACTACGCGCACGAGCGTGAGGTGATCGAGCGGGACGGGATGCTGTACGCGGTGAACGAGTTCATCGCGCCCCGTGGCGCCGAGGAGCCGTTCGTGACCCTGGTGCGGTACCGGACGGTCGGTGACGCCTCCTGCACCGCCGCGGTCCGGTCGGTCGCCGACACCGTGGAGTTGGTGATCGAGGAGGTCGCCGCGACCCGGATCACCGAGCGTGGGGCGACCCGTGGCGACGACCGGGTCAGTGAGGCCGCGATGGAAGACCGCAAACGGGAAGGCTACTTCTGATGAGCACCACGGCGGTCACCGTCACCGAGACCGGGCCGGTCGAGGGTCGGGCGATGGACCTGTTGCGTTTCGCCACCGCGGGCAGTGTCGACGACGGCAAGTCGACCCTGATCGGCCGGCTGCTCTACGACACGAAGTCGCTGTTCACCGACCAGTTGGCGGCGGTCGAGGCGGTCTCCGCCGCGCGTGGGGACGAGTACACGAACCTGGCGTTGCTCACCGACGGCCTGCGGGCGGAGCGGGAGCAGGGCATCACCATCGACGTGGCGTACCGGTACTTCGCCACGCCGAGGCGGAAGTTCATCATCGCCGACACCCCCGG
>NZ_JBSGCD010000037.1:0-65296 GCF_053601675.1 Micromonospora sp. NPDC004704
ACGATGACGCCGACGGCGGAGCGGTGGTTGCGGGCGAGTAGTTGGGCGTGCGCGTTCGGGACGTACTGGAGTTCCTCGACCGCCGCCAACACCCGCTCCCGGAGCGCGTCGGTGACCGGTTTTGCGCTGCCGTTGATGATTCTGGACGCGGTCGCGGGAGAGACTCCCGCCCGGCGCGCCACATCTGCCAAGGTGGCCATCGATCCGACCTCTCCCCGGCCGCCCTGAAGCCGGCTGCGAGTGAGGATAGCGCGAGCCGGTCCGGCCGGAAGGAAAGCCCTTGCCGAATCCGGGTTCGGACCAGTAACGTGCGCGGGAAAGCGCTTACCTGGCGCTCGCTGGCGTGTCCCGTACCCCGTACCCCCCGGATCGAACAGTTAGCTGGATCGACCGCGACAGCCTGAGGAGGCAACGGCATGGCCCGTACCACGATCGGGATCGTGCTCAACGGCGTGACCGGCCGGATGGGCTACCGGCAGCACCTGGTCCGATCACTGCTCGCGATCCGCGAACAGGGCGGGCTGCCGCTGCGCGACGGCAACCGGCTCTGGCCCGAACTCGTGCTGGTCGGCCGCAGCGAGTCCAAGCTCCGGGAGATCGCCGAGCGGCACGGCCTGACCGAGTGGACCACCGACCTGACTGCGGCCCTGGCCCGGCCGGACGTGCAGATCTACTTCGACTCACAGGTCACCGCCCAGCGGGAGAAGGCGCTCCGGCTCGCGATCGAGGCCGGCAAGCACATCTACACCGAGAAGCCGACCGCCGAGGACCTCTCCGGCGCGGTCGAGTTGGCCCGGCTCGCCGATGCCACCGGCATCAAGCACGGCGTGGTCCAGGACAAACTCTTCCTGCCCGGCCTGCGCAAGCTGGACCGGCTGGTCAAGGGCGGTTTCTTCGGCCGCATCCTCTCCATCCGCGGCGAGTTCGGCTACTGGGTCTTCGAGGGTGACTGGCAGCCGGCGCAGCGTCCGTCCTGGAACTACCGGGCGGCCGACGGCGGCGGCATCGTGGTGGACATGTTCCCGCACTGGCACTACGTCCTGGAGCAGATCTTCGGCCAGGTCAGCGCGGTGACGGCACACGCGACCACGCACATCCCGACCCGCTGGGACGAGGCCGGCGAGCCGTACGACGCGACCGCCGACGACGCCGCGTACGGGATCTTCGAGATCAACCGGCCGGGACAGGCGACCCCGATCGTGGCCCAGATCAACTCGTCCTGGGGCGTCCGGGTCTACCGCGACGAGCTGGTCGAGTTCCAGGTCGACGGTACCGAGGGCAGCGCCGTGGCCGGGCTGCGCAACTGCCGGATCCAGCACCGGGCGACCACCCCGAAGCCGGTGTGGAACCCGGACCTGCCGGCCACCGAGGACTTCCGGTCCCAGTGGCAGGTGGTGCCGGACAACGAGGAGTTCGACAACGGCTTCAAGGCGCAGTGGGAGCTGTTCCTGCGGCACGTGGTCGAGGACGAGCCGTACACCTGGGACCTGTGGGCCGGGGCGCGTGGCGTCCAGCTCGCGGAGCTGGGGCTGCGGTCGGCCCGTGACGGCGTACGGATCGAGATCCCCGAGCTGACCGGCGAGCCCGACCGGTGAGCGAGTCCGCGCGCGACCGGTTCTCGCTCAACCAGGCGACCACCAAGTACTGGCCGATGGAGGACCTCGTCGCCGGCTGCGTCGACGCCGGGGTCACCCGGGTCGGCCTCTGGCGCGAGGAAACCCGGGCCTACGGCGTGGCGAAGACCTCGGCGCTGGTTCGGGGCGCCGGGCTCGCGGTGACCTCACTGTGCCGCGGCGGTTTCTTCAACACCCCCGACTGGTACGACGAGAACCGGCGGGCGATCGACGAGGCCGCTGCGCTGGGCGCCCCGGTGCTGGTGCTGGTCTCCGGCGGACTGCCCGAGGGCAGTCGGGACCTGGACGGGGCACGGGCGCACGTCAGCGACTCGATCGGCGAGCTGGTGCCGTACGCGCTCGACGCCGGGGTCCGACTGGCGATCGAGCCGCTGCATCCGATGTTCTGTTCCGACCGTTGCGTGGTGGCCAGTCTCGGGCAGGCGCTCGACCTGGCCGCGCCCCATCCGGCCGAGGCGGTCGGTGTGGTGGTCGACACGTACCACCTGTGGTGGGACGACCAGGTGTGGACGCAGATCGACCGGGCCGGTCGGGAGGGGCGGATCGCCTGCTTCCAGCTCGCCGACTGGATCACCCCGCTGCCGGAGGGGGTGCTGCTCGGGCGCGGTCTGCCCGGTGAGGGCTGCGTCGACCTGCGCCGGTTCCGGGAGGCGGTGGACGCGACCGGTTTCACCGGGCCGATCGAGGTCGAGGTGTTCCACGCCGGGGTGTGGGCACGTCCGGGCCGCGAGGTGCTGGACGCGACGCTCTCCGGTTACCTGACGGCCGTCGGATAGGACGGTCCCGCTCCGCTCGTGGCCGGGCATGATCGTCGCGACATGACCTGGCCCGAGCCGGCGCGGCGGAGGAGGATGGACGCATGGACCGGTCCACCTTCGTGTACGACGGCGACTGCGCGTTCTGCACCACGTGTGCGGAGTTCGTCAGTCGTCGCATCCCGACCCGCGCCCGGGTGCTGCCGTGGCAGTTCACCGATATCGACGCGCTCGGCCTGACCGTCGCGGAGTGCGATGCCGCCGTCCAGTGGGTTGGCGCGGACGGTGTCCGGGCGGCCGGTCCCGATGCGATCGCCCGGCTGCTCGGTGACAGCCGGCCGGTGTGGCGGGTGTTGGGCCGGCTGCTCCGCCTCCCCCCGGTACGCGCGCTCGCCTGGCCCGCGTACCGCTGGGTGGCCCGCAACCGCCACCGGATGCCCGGCGGCACAGCCGCCTGCTCCCTGCCCCAGGCCGTCCGCGAGGAGCGCTACGGCCCCACCCCCCGCTGACCCCCGGAACACGACACCGGCCGGACACCGTGTGGTGTCCGGCCGGGATGCGGGTGTGCCGGGGTGGGACGGCGGTTGCTCCGCCCTGGGCCCTCGGTCAGTGTTCGTGGTCGGCGAGCTGCTTGCGTACGTCGTCCATGTCGAGCTCCTGGACCTGCTCGATCAGTGACTCGAGAGCGGTCTCGGGGAGCGCACCGGGCTGGGAGAAGACGATCACGCCATCCCGGACCGCCATGATCGTCGGGATCGAGCGGATCTCGAACTTGGCGGCGATCTCCTGCTGGGCCTCGGTGTCCACCTTGCCGAAGACCACGTCCGGGTGCTTCTCGGACGAGTTCTCGTAGACCGGGGCGAACCGCTTACAGGGGCCACACCAATCTGCCCAGAAGTCCACCAGAACGGTGCCCTCCGAGCTGGTCACCTCGTCGAAGTTGGCTGAAGTCAGCTCAACGGTCGCCATTGAACTCTCCGTTCACGGGTTGAGACCTACGACTGCAAGAACCTGTTCACCCGTACTGGAATTCCCGGTCCCCCCGTGGCGAAACGCCCAGCGTGGCCAGGGTCACCCCGATCCACCCCAGTGAAGGGGACCGATCCGGTCGATGCGTCCGGTACCGGGCACCATCGACGTTGATCGGTCCCCGGGCCTGTGCGCATCGCGAAATAAAAGAAAACTAACTAATTACTAAAAGTGACGGGAGCGCTTCCAGGTAGATCGGCGTCACGACCTGCGGTGATCCGACGATCACGCTATTGAGGTGGGGGAATCGTGGTGATGACCATCGGTCACTGCAACATCAACTCTCACGTAAAGTAGTGTTGCGAAAAAGTAACTGTGACCTCTGTCTCTGTTCTGACTCTTCTGCGTACCGCCGTCGTCGGGCAGAATCTCTCCTATCAGAGCGTGGGCGGCGGGTGCCGGGGAGGGCCCCGCCGCTCATTGCGTCCGGCTCCGTTTCTGATCCGGGGCCCGACCCTGCCCAACGGCCGAGGTCCGCCGTTTTCTGAGCCGCAAGACTCATACCTCTGCTCCGGCGGTCATATGCTGGCGCCGGGAGGTCCCCCATGAACCACTCCTCGCCGGGTGAGCCGCCGGCCGCCGGTCGCCCGACCGGACGAGCGCCCACCATGGCCTACTCCACCGACGAGTGGAAACTGCTCATCCGGCTGCCGGGTCGGGTGCTGGTGGCGGCGACCTCGCCCCAGCCGGCGAGCCCGCGCCACGCGGTGCTCGAGGGACTGGCCGGCCTGGAGGGCATCGCCGCCGGGCGGGCGTTCGACAGCGACCTGGTCCGGGCCGTGGTCGCCGCCATCTACGCCGAACCCGACGACGCGCCGCTGTACGCCGGAGTCCGCCCGCCGGCACCGCCTTCCGCGCCACCTTCGCCTTCCACGACGGCCGGCAGACCGTCCCTCGTCCACCCGCCAGCGCTCGTCACGGAGCCGAACGAGGGGCAGCGGGCCGATCGGCACGACCGGCTGGCCGGGCTACTGGTCTCCTGCCACGCGGCGGTCGAACTGCTCGGCGACCGGGCGGACCCGGCCGACTCCGCGGCGTACCGGCAGTGGGTGCAGTCGGTGGCCGCCCGGGTACGCCAGGCCGCCCACCCGGTGGACCGGCACCTCGGCACGGCGGGGGAGTGGCTGCCCGACGGTTCCGGTGGTTTCCTCGGCCGGCTCGGTACCGCGCTGGGCCTGCGCTGAGGGCTTCGCCCGGCGGGCCGTACCCTCTGCAGATCGTGGAAGGTGGGGCCCCGGTGGGCGACGAGTCGGAGGTCGGCGTCGGCCCGTGGCCGGGTGACCACCCGACCGATCCCCGGTACGACCCGGAGTTGCTCGCCAACGGCGACCGGCGCAACGTGGTGGACCGCTACCGGTACTGGCGACAGGAGGCGGTCGTCGCCGACCTGGACCGGCGCCGGCACACCTTCCACGTGGCGATCGAGAACTGGCAGCACGACTTCAACATCGGCACCGTGGTACGCAACGCCAACGCCTTCCTCGCGGCCGAGGTGCACGTGGTCGGGCGGCGGCGGTGGAACCGGCGGGGCGCCATGGTGACCGACCGGTACCAGCATGTCCGGCACCACGAGACGATCGAGCAGTTCGTCGACTGGGCGCGCTCGGCCGACCTCGTGGTGATCGGGATCGACAACCTGCCCGGCTCGCGCCCGTTGGAGACGGTCACCCTGCCGGCCCGGTGCGTACTGATCTTCGGGCAGGAGGGGCCGGGGTTGTCCGATCCGGCCCGTGCCGCCTGCGACCAACTCTTCTCCATCGCCCAGTACGGGTCGACCCGCTCGATCAACGCCGGGGTGGCCAGTGGGATCGCCATGCACGCCTGGGTCCGGGCGCATGCCGCGCCGCCGCCGGAAGGGCATTCGTCCGGCTCGCCCGACTGACCGCCGCTCCGAGGCAAGTTGACCGAAAAGGCCGGTTCGCTTGACTACGGGGTGCTGCGGCGTGGACTGTAGTTCGTGTGAGTCTTGCGGTGAGTTGTCCGAGGTGCGGTGGCGAGGTGGCGCCGCCGGACCTGATGCACACCGACTGGCGCTGCGCGGACTGCGGCCCGGTGCCACCACTGCACACGGCCGGGCACGTCGGGCCGGAGATCGTGGCGAGCACGACCGCCCGGATCAGGGACACGCCCGAGCCGGCCGCTTCCCCGATGCCGCTCTGGTGCCCCTGGCCGTTGCCACCCGGATGGGTGATGACCGGTGCCGTCTGGGCCGGTGACGATCGTACGGGTGTGCGAGCCACCGCCGTGGCGTGCAGCGGGCCCGCCCCGCTGGGCGGCGGACCGGCCGACCTGGTCCTGGTGGCCGAGGAACCCGGCGTCGGTCTCGGCACCCGGTTCGCCGGGATCGCCGGTCTCGACCCCGGCGCGCTGCTCGCCGACGTCATGACCGATGAGCTGCCCGGACACGCCGAGCACCCACCACATGCGAAGGTCCGGGCCGACGGGCATCCGACTCCACTTTGGTCGGTCAAATCCCCGACAGACCGAAGCGCGCACGTCGGCGAAGCTCGGGGACGGTGGCTATATGCGATAACCTGGCCGTCGAGCGCGGGCTACCTCCTCGCGGAAGATGTCGTGCTGCACGACTTGACCGAGTGGTTGCCGCCCGAGCTGGTGTACGGCGCGCCATCTCCGTACCTGCACGGTCTGGTCTAGACGACCATCCCGGGCCGGGCCGAAAATGGCACAAACTTGGAATTCACGGTACGACACCTGACTGATACGCTACGTGCTGTTGCGGTGACGCCACTCGGCGCCGATGAGGGGATGGCCCGTCATGGTCAAGAAGGTCCTCACCTGGGGCGGAATCGCCTTCCTAATTTTCTTCATCGCGTTCCGACCTGACTCGGCCGCCGACGTCTTCAAGTCGTTGGGCGGCGGCGTCATGGATATCGCGCAGGGCTTCAGCGACTTCTTCGCCAGCCTCTTCGCGTAGCCGGGCATGGGCAATCCGTCCGGGCCACCCCCCGACCCCGACGATGCCGAACGCTGGCGTCGCGAGCGGGACACCGAGCCGATTCCCCGGGTCCGACCCGACGACGATCTCGGCGACGGCTCACCCTACGCGGGCAGTCCCTCCTATCCGGATGGACCGCCCTACCCGGAGGGTCCCGGTTACGACGACGAGTCACGCTCCGGCAGGAACTGGGAGCGTGACCCGGACGCCGGCTACCGGCCCCCGGACATCTCCGAAGAGGAGTTGGCCGGACTCCGGGTGGACGCCTCGGGCATGCCGCTCGGCCCGCGTCGGGTGCTGCCACTCGAGGACGAGCCCACCGCGCTGGTCGCGCGCTACCTCTTCCCCACCGAGCGGTACCGGGGCGAGTGGAAGCGACACAAGATCTACCTGGCCACGCCGGTACTGATCGGGCTCGCCGCCACCTTCGTCCTCGGTTATCTCTCCGGCTTCCTGGCCGGGCAGCAGATCGCCGGGCTCACCCTGGTCGCGGCGCTGATCTGGCTCGGGGTCATGGGGTACGTGGCGTGGAAGGTCGCGGACTGGTTCTTCGACCGCTTCATCCTGACCAACAAGCGGGTGATGGTGGTCAACGGGATCATCACCCGGCGGGTCGCGATGATGCCCCTGGCCCGGGTCACCGACATGAAGTACGAGCAGTCGCCGCTGGGTCGGACCCTGAACTACGGCACCTTCGTGCTGGAGTCGGCCGGTCAGGACCAGGCGTTGCGCGAGGTCAAGTACCTGCCCAACCCGAACGAGCTCTACCTGCGTGTGGTCGAGGAGATGTACGAGCCGCAGGCAGTGGAGGCGCGGCTCGGCAAGGAAGCCGACGAGGCCAAGGCCGACGACGGGGCGTAACTCAGAGCAGTCAATCGCTTACGGCGGGTGCGGGACTTTCCAACCGAAAATCGGAGGGAACCCGCACCCGATCGCCGTCGACCCGATGCCCTCGGCTGTGACAGCCTGACGGTTGGTACAGCTTCGGGAGGCGACAGGTGGCGGCCAGGTCAGACCTGGAAGAGGAGTTCCGCGAGTTCGTCGCGGCCCGATCCGCCGCCCTGCTGCGTACCGCGTATCTGCTGGCGGGGGACTGGGCGACCGCCGAGGACCTGTTGCAGACCGCGTTGACCAAGACGTACCTGGCCTGGAAGCGGCTCGGGGAGATCGAGGCGGTCGAGCCGTACGCCCGTCGGGTGCTGGTCAACACCGCGACGAGCTGGTGGCGGCGGCGGTGGCACGGCGAGCGCCCGACCGAGGTGCTGCCCGAGCGGCCGGCCCCGGACCAGATCGAGGAGCAGCTCGAACGGGACGCCCTCTGGCGGCACGTACGGACCCTCCCGGCCCGGCAGCGGGCGGTCCTGGTGCTCCGTTTCTACGAGGACATGACCGAGGCGCAGACCGCCGCGATGCTCAACATCTCGCCCGGCACGGTGAAGAGTCAGACCTTCCGGGCGCTCAACACGCTGCGCCGGCGACTCGGTGCGGAAGCCGGAGCGGAGGCGACACTCGGCACGGAAGCGGCGATCACCGCCCGTACCGCTGCCGCCGGACCGGACGCGGCCCGGACCGACCCGCAGCCGCCCGCCGCCCGGTCCGAGGCGCCCGCACCCGCGCCGCGTCGGGTGCCGGCCGTGCCACGCACCGCACCGGCGGCCCGACTGCCGGTGCCGGCGGTTCCGGGTGCGTCCGCACCGGCGGGGCCGGCGGCCCGGGCGGAGGGTCGATGACGATGCTCGAAGACTCACTGCGGGGCATGTTCGCCGACCGGACCCAGTCGTTACCCTCGATCAACGATCCGGCCGCCGTCGCGATCCGTCGCGGACGGGCGGCCCGCCGCCGCCGGACAGCGGCCTCCTCGGTCGCCGCCGCGCTGGCGATGCTGGTCACCGTCGGCGGGATCGTGTCGCTGCGGGACCTCTCCGGCGGCAACGGCGGCCGGGAGAACCCCGTGATCGCCTTCAACGGCCAACCCGACGCCGAACCCACCGGCCCACCGGTCGAGCCCCGCCCCACCACCGACACCGGCATCGGCCTGGACCTGTGGGCCGGCGACCGGCTCTGGACCACCGACGGCCGGTCGCTCCCGCTGGCCGGGGTCGGCACGGTGACCCGGATCTACCGGGTCCCCACCGGCTGGGTGTACGGCGGAGCGGGCGGTATCCGGTTCCTGCGTACGGACGGCAGTTCGATCTCGCTCAGCGGCAACCGGGACCGGTGGGTGCTGAGCCCCGGCGGGGACCAGCTCGCCTTCGTCATCGAGACCGCGCTCTACGTGGCCCGGGTCAGCGACACCGGACTCGCCGTACGGACCAGGGTCGACGTGCCGACCGGCACCTCACCGGTGGGGTTCCTCGACCGGTCGGTGGTGGTGACCTCCGACTCCGGCGGCTTCGACGTCCTCGATCCCGCGCGGCCCCACCAGCCCAACTGGAACACCGACGTCACCGCGATCTACGGTCCCCACGGCGGCGTCCTGCGCGGGCTGGTGAGCGGGACCGGTGAGCAGCGGCCCTGCCTGGCCGAACTCCGCCCGACCGGTAACGGCCTGGCGGTCGAGCGGACCGGCACCTGCGCGCTGGACCTGGAACGCGGCACCACCGGCGACCGGATCACCCCGGACGGCGCCTGGCTCGCGGAAAGCCGGGCGGACGACGTACGCCTGGTCGACCTGGGCGGGGCGGTGGCCGGGCGGACCGAGACGGTCGCCTGTCCGGTCCGTACCACGGTCCCGCCGGCCTGGGCCGACGACCGGACCCTGCTCACCGCCGACGACCGCGGTGTGGTCCTGTGCCGGGCCGACGGCACCCAGCGGGTCGTGCCGCTGCCGGCCGGGGTCAGCGCGCAGTGGCAGTTCGTGCCGAAGCTGACCGCCGCCCAGCCGTCACCGACGAACACGGCCGCCCAGCCACCGCCCACGCCAACCTCGGTGCCGACCGACCGGTGACGACAACCCGGGATCCGGGTCGGGGCGTCCAACCAGTGTGACCACGGGCAGGCTCGAACGGGTGCTGCGCGAGTGTCTGGCCGAGCGGGCCGGCACCGCGCCGGGAGCCGCCGATCCGCCGCCCGTGGCCGGGTACCTCGACCGGGGTCGGGCCGACGAGCTGAGTGCGACCGTACGGCTGCGGGGCAGGAGAATCCGCCGTCGACGTACCGCCGTCGCGGGGGCGGCGACCGTGGCGCTGGTCGGCGTACTCGCCGGGGTGGCCGTGCTGCCGATCGGGGACCCGTCGAGCGTCGTCCGGCCCGGCACCCTGGCCCTGCCGGTCGACGTGGTGGTCCCGGCCGGTCTGCGTACGGTCACCGGTGAACTGGTCGACCTCGCCGCGGTCGGACCCGTGGTGCAGGCGAGCCGAACCCCGGGCGGTTGGCTGGTCGTCGGCGCGCACCCGCCCGGCCGCTCCACCCTCTGGTACGTCCCGAACACCGGACCGCCGTCGCCGCTGCTGACCGACGTACGGGCGGCGGTGGTGACACCGGACGGGCGGCGGGTCGCCTGGCGGGCCGGCGGCCAACTCCTCCTCGCCCCGGTCGAGCAGGGGCGGCTCGGCCCGGTCCGGCACACCGACGCACCGGAGCGGGTCGTACCCGCCGGCTTCGTCGGTGCCGCCGTGCTGCTCCGGCGGCGTACGGTCGGTGCGGACGAGCAGTACGACCTGTGGTGGCCGGACCGGGGCGCGTACCGGAGGTCCGGCGGGGATCCGGCGGTCACCATCTACGGTCCGCTGCCGGACGGCCGTACCATGGTCGGGCAGTTGCCGGCGGCGGACGGCGACCGCCCCTGCCTGGCCCTGCTGGACGCGGCCCGGGAACTGGCCCCGATCAGGGTGACCTGCGCGCTGCCGCTCGCCCCCGGAGGGCGCGGCACGATCTCCCCGGACGGCCGCTGGCTGGTCGCCAACGGGGTGTTCGAACACTGGTTCGGCGACACCGCCGGTGCCGGGAACGCGACGGCCGAACTCGCCCTGGTGATCGACCTTAGCACCGTGTTCGGGTCGGCGCCGGTGGTCCGCGCGGCCGGGCCGAGGCTGGCCGGCCCGGTGGCCTGGACCGCCGGCGGGATCCTGCTGCACGCCGGGGACCAGGGCCGACTGCTTCGGGTCACCCCGGACCGGGTGCCCGGCCCCGACCCGGTCGTCGACCGGCTTCCGGTGCCCGAAACCGGGACGAACGACCGGCTCCTGGTGGTCTCCGGCGCCACCGGTTGACCGGTGCCGGGCGGTGCCGGTTCAGGCAACCGACCGGGGGGCGGTTGTTGCCGGTTCGGGTGCCCGGCCGGGGACGTCCGGGCGGGCGGTAGCCTGGTACCAGTGATCGCGTCCGCACCGAACCCCCTGCCCACGCCCGGTCCGGACGCCCGGATCGACCTGCACGCCCACTCGACGGCCAGCGACGGCACCCTCACCCCGGCCGAGCTGATGCAGGCCGCGGCAGACGCCGGGCTCGACACGGTGGCCATCACCGACCACGACACCACCATCGGCTGGGCGCCCGCGGTCGCGGCACTACCGCCGGGCCTGACCCTGGTACGCGGAGCCGAGCTCTCCTGCCGCTGGTACGGCACCGAGCCCTCGATCGCCCTGCACCTGCTCGCGTACCTCTTCGACCCGGACTCCCCGGAACTGGTCGCCGAGCTGACCCGGATCCGGGCCGCCCGGGAGGTACGCGCCGAGCGGATCGTCGAGTCGCTGCGGGCCGACGGGATCGACGTCGACTGGTCCGACATCCAGGCACGGGCGGCCGGCGGGACGGTCGGCCGACCGCACATCGCGCAGGCGCTGATCCGGGCCGGCCTGGTCGGCACCACCAGCGAGGCGTTCCAGCCGCGGTGGCTCGGCTGGCGTTACCGGGCACCAAAGGACGACCTGGACGTCTTCCACGCGATCCGGCTGGTCCGCGAGGCGGGCGGGGTGCCGGTCTTCGCCCACCCCCGGGCCACCCGGCGCGGCGAGGTGGTGCCGGACTCGTTGATCGTCGACTTGGCCGCCGCCGGGCTGTTCGGGCTGGAAGCCGACCACGAGGACCACTCGCCGACCGAGCAGGCGCACGTACGCCGGCTCGCGGCCGAACTGGGGCTGGTGGTGACGGGTTCGTCGGACTTCCACGGCGAGCACAAGACCGTACGGCTGGGTGCGTTCACCACGTCGGTCCCGGCGTACGAGCGGATCGTCGCTGCGGCGAGCGGCGTACCCGTGGTTTCTTCGTCCTGATCGGTGCCCGCTGGCTGCTTCGTCCTGATCGGTGGCGATGACTGCGGTGGCCTCGCGCACACCGACGTGGGATAACGCGGCGGGCCAACTACCGTGACCGGGTGGATCTCAAGCTCTTCGTGGAGGTGTTCGTCACCCTGCTGGTCATCATGGACCCGCCGGGTATGGTGCCGATCTTCCTCGCCCTGACCGGACCGCTCGCCGCCCGCGAACGGAACCGGGCGGCGCGGCAGGCGGTGACGCTCGCCCTCGGGGTGATCGTGATCTTCGCGGTCGCCGGGCAGACGATCCTCGAGTATCTGCACGTGTCGCTGCCCGCGCTACAGGGCGCGGGTGGGCTGCTCCTGGTCCTGGTCGCGCTCGAACTGCTGACCGGCAAGGCCGACGACCCCGGCCAGCAGACCACCTCGAACATCGCCCTGGTGCCGCTCGGCACCCCGCTGCTCGCCGGTCCGGGTGCGATCGTCGCGACCATGCTCTTCGTCCAGGGCGCCGACGGCTTCTCCGACCAGCTCGCCATCGCGCTCGGCATCGTCGCGGTGATGGCCGCGGTCTGGCTCACCCTCCGGTTCTCCGGCGGCATCGTCCGGGTGCTGCGGCCCAGCGGCATCGAGGTGCTCACCCGGATCGCCGGTCTGCTGCTCGCCGCGATCGCGGTGCAGCTCATCGCCGACGCGGTCAGCGCCTTCGTCAAGGTCTTTCAACAGTCCTGACGCGCGTGGCGAACGGGCATCGACCGGACTGTCGGTGGGGGGTGGCAGGATCGGCACCGTGCGCAGACCGACCTCACCGGGTAACCGGGCCCCGCGCCCGCGCGGCAACCAGCCGGAGCAGTTGGGCTTCGAAGGGATGCCGGAGCGGCTCTTCGTCTGCACCCCGAGCAAGCTCGGCAGCTACACCGACTGCCCCCGCCGCTACCGCTACTCGTACCTCGACCGGCCGACTCCGGTCAAGGGACCGCCCTGGGCGCACAACTCGCTCGGCGCGAGCGTGCACACCGCACTGCGCAACTGGTACGCCCTGCCCGAGGCCAAGCGCCGACCGGAGGCACTGCCGGTGCTGCTCAAGGGCACCTGGGTCGGCGAGGGATACCGCGACGACGAGCAGGAGCGGACCGCGTACCGCCGGGCCCTGCAGTGGCTCGAATCCTATGTGGACACGCTGGAGCCGGGTGTCGAGCCGCTCGGGGTGGAACGGGTGGTCGCGGTCAAGACCTCGGTGCTGGCGTTCAACGGCCGGACCGACCGGATCGACGCCCGGACCGGCCCCGACGGGCCCGAGCTGGCGATCGTCGACTACAAGACCGGCCGTACGGGCCTGGACGTCGACGACGCACGGGGCTCGCAGGCACTCGCGCTCTACGCGTACGCGGCCGAACGGGTGTTCCGCCGCCCCTGCCGCCGGGTCGAACTGCACCACCTGCCGAGCGGCACCGTCGCCGCGTACGACCACACCCCGGAGTCGATCGCCCGTCAGGTGAGCCGGGCCGAGGACACCGCCCGCGACATCATGGCCGCCGAACGGGCGATCACCGACGGCACCGACCCGGACGAGGCGTTCCCGGTCGCACCGGGGCCCGGCTGCGCCTGGTGCGACTTCCGGCGTAGCTGCCCCGGCGGGGCCGGCGCCCCGGCCAAGGAACCGTGGGCGGCAGTCGAGCGCACCCTGCTCCCGGTGACACCGACCGGCCCCGGCGACAACTAGCCCCTCCGCTCACGCTCGGGACCGACCGAGAGGGTCGTCACGCCGGGACCGACCGAGGGTCGTCACGCCGGGGCCGACCAGGGTGGTCACGGTAGGGACCGGCCGGGGTCGGCCAGCCGGGCCGCCCGTGCCTGAGCCGCCTGATAGATCGGGCCCTCGATGTAGCGGCGGGGGACCGCGTTCAGCGCCAGCCGCAGCGTTCGCGCGCCGAGTTCGGCCGACCGGTCCGTGGTCGGCAGGCCGAGCCCGCCGTAGAGCCGCCGGGCCCAGGACGGCAGCAGGCCGAACGCCGTGCCGGCGATCCCGAAGTAGGCCAGCCGGGCCGGACCGAGGCTGAGCCAGAGGCGGGTCGGCCGGCTCACCTTCCAGGGAATCGGCGGTGCGGTGAGGAACAGCGCGATCTCGGCCGCGTCCCTGGTCATCCGCAGGTGCGGTCGCATCTCCCGGTAGTAGTCGGCGACGGCGGCAGCCGTACCGGGCACGGTGTCCGGGTCGAGGCCGACCAGGGCCGCGGCCCGCCGCTGCTCGGCGTAGTACGCGTCGGTCTCGGCGTCGGACAACCGCAGACCGGCCCGCCGGGCGGTACTGAGGAACGACTCCACCTCGGCCACGTGCACCCAGCGCAGCAGGTCCGGGGCGTCGATCCGGAACTCCTGCCCGGTCTCCGGGTCCGTGGCCCGCATCCGGGCGTGCAGTGCGGTCAGCCGCCGCCCGGCCGCCTCCGCCTCGGCGGTCGTGCCGTAGACGGTGGTGCCGACGTAGCGAGCGGTGCGGACCAGGCGACCCCACGGGTCGGACCTGAAATTGCTGTTCTGGGCCACCCCGGCCATCGCCCTGGGGTGCAGCGCCTGGAGGTAGAACGAGCGCAGCCCGGCGACCAGCAGAATCGGCTCCCGATGCACCTTCCAGGTGACCGAGCCGGGACCGAACAGGCCGAGGTCGTCGTCCGGGTCCGGTTCCGCTCGCTGGTCATCCGGGTTCATCAGCCAAGAGTGCCACCATCGGTGGCCCCAGGTCGCGCGCTTGCCTCGGCGGCGGGGGCGCCGCTCGTACCGGTCGGCTACTGGTCGGCGGTGCGGCGCTGCTGGCAGTTCGGGCAGAGGCCCCAGAAGGTGACCTCGGCCTCGTCGACCTCGAAGCCGCCGGAGTCCTTCGGATCCAGGCAGGGCGCCGAACCGTGGACGCAGTCGACGTCCGCGATCTCTCCGCAGCTCCGGCAGACCACGTGGTGATGGTTGTCGCCGGCTCGTGCCTCGTACCGGGCGGGGCTGCCGGCCGGTTCGATCCGCCGGGAGAGACCGGCCCGCGACAGCGCCCCGAGTACGTCGTAGACCGCCTGGGTGGAGACGGAGTCGAGACGCTGGCGGACCCGTTGCAGGATCTCGTCGACCTCCAGGTGTCCACCACCGGCGAGCACCTCGAGCACGGCGAGACGAGGCCGGGTGACCCGAAGGCCCCTCGACCGCAGCATCTCCTCGCCCGTCATCACGCAATAACAGCACGGGTATGCGGGGCCATCAAGCCGTCCCCGATCGCGGTGGTGCGCGGCACACCCGCCGGCCCAGGTCAGCGGCGAGTTGGGAACCGGGGTGAACCGTACCGGCTCTGCCTTCGTGTACGACTGTTGAGGGAAGCGTTCCCGATCTATGCGTACCGTGGCTCGCGGTGTGGTCGGCCGCTGGAGGAGGAAATCGTGTTCTTGGAAATCATGGGCCTTCCCGTACATCCGTTGGTCGTGCACGCCGCGGTGGTTTTCGTACCGCTGCTGGTGCTGCTGGCGATCGGGTACGGGATCCTGCCCCGGTTCCGGGCCAAGACCGGCTGGGCGGTGGCGATCCTGGCCGTGCTCGCGCCCGCCTCGGCGCTCTTCGCCAAGCTCTCCGGCGAGGAACTGCTGGAGGCACTGATCGCCAAGGGCTACCCGCCGCCGATCGTCGCCCAGCTCACCGAGCACCAGGAGTACGGCGACCTGCTGTTCTGGTTCAGCCTCGGGCTGGGCATCGTCACCGGGCTGCTGCTCTACGTCACCAGTGCCCGCGCCCGGAGCACCAACCTGCCGGGCTGGGTGGCGCTGGTGCTCACCGGCCTGGTGATCGTGCTGGGCGTGCTCAGCGCCGTCTACGTCTACCTGACCGGTGACTCGGGCGCCCACGTGGTCTGGAACGGGGTGCTCTGACCCGTACCGGTCCCGGACACGGCTCGGCGCATCAAGCACGGCTCGGCACGGCAAGCCGGGCTCAGAACAGCAGGCGGGAGCAGAGCAGGCACATCACCACGAGCAGGATCGCCCCGGCGATCAGCCCGATGCCGTACGTCACCGTCCGGGCGCTCGCCTCCTGCGCTTCCAGGGCGGGCACGTTCTGGGGCGGCAACGGGCGCGGCGGCGCCGGCTGTACGTGTACCGGTGGCCGCCAGCCCGGTGCCGGCACCGCGCTCTGCGGCGGGCCGGGATAGCCACCCGGCCCCGATCCCCCCGGCACCCCCTGCGGCGGCCCGAACGCACCGCCCTGCGGCGACCCGAAGTACGGCGCCGGTGGTACGGCCGGTGGTGCACCAGCCGGGCCACCGGCGAACGGGGACGGCGGTGGCGTCCCAACCGGGGCCGAGTAGAGCGCCGACGCGGCGGTTGGCCGTCCGCCGTTGCTGTCCGTCCCGAGTGCCGGCGGGCTGTCGTCCGCCGAGGTCGTCGGCATGCTGTTGCCGGCCGTGATCCTGTCCGCCGGGGTCGTCGGCGTGCTGTTGCCGGCCGTGATGCTGTCGCCTGCGGGGCGCTCGGACGCCCAGGTTGGTGCGTTGCTGTCTGCCGGGGTCGTGGGCGCGTTGCTGTCGCTCGCGGGGCGGTCGGACGCCGACGTCGGTGCGTTGCTGTCCGCCTCGGTCGTCTGCGGTGTGCCGGAACGGTCGGCCGGTGGTGTTTCCGGCGAGCTGGTCGAGGGCTCGGCCGGCCGCCGCCAGAAGCTGTCGTCGATGGGCTCGTCGCTGGGGGAGGTCACGGCGTTCG
Organism: Micromonospora sp. NPDC004704; assembly: GCF_053601675.1. NCBI lineage: Bacteria > Bacillati > Actinomycetota > Actinomycetes > Micromonosporales > Micromonosporaceae > Micromonospora > Micromonospora sp. NPDC004704. The sequence continues at coordinate 16,293 of NZ_JBSGCD010000037.1, forward strand.
ACGCTACCCGAGCCATCGAGCCACGAGCCGACGCACGCCGGGGCACGTTTGCCGACCGGTGTGCGGGCTCTCGGCCGGTGGGTGGGCTCTCAACCGTGGGTAGGCTACTGAGCGTGAAAAGGGTGGACGAGCCTCGGGCGGCCGGCGCGGGCCTGGACGGCGAGCGTACGGTCGATCTTTCCGACGACGACTTCGTGGTGATCCCCGAGCAGTCGGTCGACGACACCGACCGGGGCTGGGGCGAGCGCTCGAGTTCCAACGACGAGCGGCTGCTCGCCGACCGCCCACCGCACTGGGACTAGTCGGCGGCGGAGCTACTGCGCCAGGACCGTGATGGCGAAGCGGGTGCCGTCGGGCAGGGCGATCGCGCGATGTGCCTCCCCGGGCGGCAGGGCCAGATAGAGGGCGGTCGGTCCGTCCGTCGTCGGGTCGGCGGTGAGCACGCCCAGGACCAGAGCGCGGGCGGCGACGAGGGCCGGTCCGGTCGATCGGCCACCGGCGCCGGTGGCGAGCAGGTCGACTTGGGTCCCGGGTCGTACGACGGCGAGTGCGGCCGGCTCGGCCAGCCGGATCGGCACCCCGACCGTGCCCACCGGCAGCGGCAACGCCGCCCCGGCCGCCGAGCGTGGATCATTCGGCGATCGCGGACCATCCGGAGTCCCCGAATCAGCCGGTGACCCTGGATCGCCAGGTGACCGTGGATCGCCCGGTGGTCGGGGACCGGCCGACGAGGAACCGGACAGGTCCGGCGGTGCCGGGTCGGGTCCGGTTGCGGCGGCCTCGGGGCAGGACGGTCGCGGCTCGCGGGCGTAGACCACCCCGGCGGCGAGGGTCAGCAGCAGCGCGGCCAGGGCGAAGCGGAGTGCCGTACCGCGGCGGGGCAGGGTCGGCCAGTGGGACGGGGCCAGCGACGGCGGTCGCCGTACCGGTCGGGATGGGGTCGCCATCGGTGGGTGCCTCCCGTTCGACCGGGCGTCCGGTGCGGGCGCACTCCGGTGGCAGGAGGCTAGGCGTACGGAAACCGGGCGCGCAGGCGCCCGGTTTCCCCTGTGGATAACTCGACGTGCTGTGGACAACCCCGGTGTCGGGTTGTGGATCTGTTATGCGGCGCTGCTGGACGAGGAGCTGCCGGAGCTGCCCGAGCTGCTCGTTCCCGCCGTCGACTTCGACGTGCTGCCGGACCCGTTGCTCCCGCCGCCCGAGCCGTTGCCGGACCCGCCGTTGCTCGAAGACGAGCTGCCGGACGAGGTCGAGCCGGACCCGGTCGAGGACTCCGACTTGCTCGAGGACTCGGACTTGGCCGGGGCGGCGCTGCCACCGGGGACCGTGTCAGAACCGGCCGACCGGGAGTCGGTGCGGTAGAAGCCCGAACCCTTGAAGACGATGCCGACCGAGTTGAACACCTTGCGCAGCCGCCCCGCGCAGGCCGGGCACTCGGTCAGCGGCGCGTCGGTGAACGACTGCACCGCCTCGAGCTGGTGGCCGCACGCGGTGCAGGCGTACTGGTACGTGGGCACGGACTCCTCCGGATCTTGCTTTTCGTTTGGCACTCGTCGTATTCGAGTGCCAATGGTGCGTCATCGGACCCATTCTCGTCCACCCGACGTGTCCGGCGTGACGCCCGCCCCGATCGGCCGGGCCGGACGGACCCGTCCGACTCACCCCGGAGAGAGCAGACGGAACCCGTCCGACGGGGTGATCACGGCCCGTACCGGGCGGTCGTGGGGCTGGGCCGGCACCCGGTCGACCAGTTCGCCGTCGTGCAGCAGGGCCACGGTCAGCACGCCGGGCGCCACCCGTGCCAGCGCCCGGTCGTACGAGCCGCCGCCCCGGCCCAGCCGGATGCCGCGCAGGTCGACCGCCAGCGCCGGCACGATCACCAGGTCGGCGTCGCCGATCGCGTCGGTGCCCCACCGCGCCCCGGACGGCTCGCGCAGCCCCCGGCCGGCGGCCACCAGCGTCCCGCCGTCCGCCCCGGAGCCCGCGTACCGGGCCCAGTCGAGGTCCAGGTCGGCCCGGAGCACCGGCAGCAGCAGCTCACCCCGCCGGTCGAGCCCTTCCGTGGCGGCTGCGGCGGCGGGAGCGGCCGGAGCGGGCGCGGCGAGCGCTTCGAGTAGCCGGTCGGGCAGGTCCGGGCCGCCGGGTTCGGAGCCGACCGGCACGTACGCGGTGACCCGGCGCGGCGCGGTGCGGCGTACCAGGTGGGTCAGCTCGGCCTGGACGAGCGCGGCGGCGGCGACCCGGTCCGGGGCCGGCAGCGCCCGGCGGCGGGCGAGCAGGACGGCCCGGAGAGCGACCTTCTCCCCGTGCGTCCCATCAGTCACTTCCGCTTCATCCGGAAAATCCGGCACGTAACACTCCTGCGGTAACTCCAGTTGCCTATGTCGGGCTGTCTCAGCATCCCAGCAACCAACGCGGAACTTCCCGGGGGAAAAAGTGACGCTGCGTGGACGGCTGACCACCGCCTTCCTCGCCGTCGTGCTCGGCCCGGTCCTGCTCGGCGCGTTTTTCGCCGGCGGAACCGTCGCCGTGGTCAACGACCATCGGTCCCGGGAGCGGCTCGACCTCGCCGCCACCACCGTCCGGACCTCGGTCAGTGCCCTCTGCCAGCAGCTCTACGCGGCGGCCGACGCCGTCGCGGTGGCCGGCGACCCGGCCGGCCGGACCGCCACCGCCCGCCAGGTGATCGCCCGAGGTCTCGCCGGCGCGATCCGGGTCACCGACGCGACCGGCGGCACCACCCTGGTCACCCCGGCCGCGCCGCCCGCGCCGTGGGCGGACTGCGCCGGCGGCTACCCGGTCAGCGCCCCGGTCCAGGCCCTGGCGGTACGGGTGGAGCTGCGCGACCCGGCCGGCGCTCCGATCGGCACGGTCTCGGCGGCCCAGCAACTCGACCCCGGATTCGTCTCCCGACTCGCGGCGGCCACCGGCACCGAAGTCACCCTCTGCCGGGGCGAGCCAGCCCCGGGGACCGCCATGCAGAGCACCGAGCCGAGGGCGAGCCGGGACGCGGTCCTGGTCGCCGCCAGAGGGCTGGACGGGGACGCGGTCGGTGAGACCGACGCAGGGAGGTACGTGCGGCGGGTCGGCCCGTCCCCCGGCCAGCCGCTGCCGCTGGTGCTCTCCGTACCGCCCAACCCGCCGCAGGGGATCTACGCCATCCTCGCCGGGGCGGTGCTCCTCGCCGGGCTGCTCGCCGTACTGGCGGCCTGGCGGCTGGCCCGCTCGACCACCCGCCCGCTGACCGAGTTGGCGTCCGCCGTCGACCGGGTCGCGGACGGGGACCTGACCGCCCGGGTGCCGGTGAACCGGCCGGACGAGGTCGGTCGGCTCGCCCGGACCTTCAACCGGATGACCCGCGAGACCCAGTCCTACGTACACGCCCTGACCACCAGCCGGGACCAGCTCCGGGGCCACCTCGCGCTGCTCGGCGACACCCTGGCCAGCACCCACGACCTGAACCGGATCCTCCAGGTCATTCTCCAGACCGCGCTGGTCGCCACCGGGGCGCGGGCCGGTCTGCTGCTCCTGCTCGACCCGGACAACGGCACCCTGGTCGGCCAGTGCGCCGAGGGGCTGGACGGTCTGCCGGGCGCGGATCCGGGCGCGGTACGGGTGCCGCTCGGGTACGGCGTACTCGGTACGGTCGCCGCCACCGGGGAGCCGCTGCGCGGCCGGATCGACCGGGACGGCCCACCCCGCTCCGGGTACGAGCCGAACTGCCGGACGTACGTGGCGGTGCCGTTCGCCGCACCCGGCTCGGCCGGTCCGCCGCCGCACCCGGCAGACCCGCTCAACCCGCCCCCGGCCGCCGCCACCGTCGGCGTGCTGGTCCTCTACGACCGGCACGGCTCCGACGACTTCGACGACACCGACCTGGTCACCCTGCGCAGCTTCGCCTGCCACGCGGCCGTGGCGGTGGACAACGTACGGGTGCACGAGGAGGCGCAGCGGCTGTCGCTGACCGATCCGCTGACCGGGCTGTGGAACTACCGCTACCTGAAGGAGTCGGTGCGGCGGGAGGTCGAGCGGGCCAGCCGGTTCGGCCGCATGATCAGCCTCCTGGTGCTGGACCTGGACCGCTTCAAGGAGGTCAACGACACGTACGGGCACGCGGCCGGGGACGTGGTGCTGACCGAGTTCGCCCGGCGGATCCGGGGGGTGATCCGTGAGGTCGACCTCGCGTTCCGGCAGGGCGGGGAGGAGTTCGTACTGCTGCTGCCGGAGACCGACGCGCGCGGGGCGGTCACGGTCGCCGAGCGGCTCGGCGCGGCGGTCCGGGACACACCGATCGCGATCCCCGCACCACCGGGATCGGTGTCGGTGGCCCCCAGGGCGCTCGTTCCGGTCACCGTATCCATCGGCATCGCCGTCTATCCGCACCACGCCACCACCGCCGCCCGGATGCTCGACGCCGCCGACGACGCGCTGTACGCGGCGAAGGCGGGCGGGCGGGACACCCACCGGGTGGCGGTGGCCGGCGACCACCCGGTGGTCCAGGAGATGCCCGTGCCGGCCGGAGCGGCGACGCCGGACGACGGACTGCCCCGGGCGGGCGGGCACCCCGGTCCGGCCGGTGGCGGCGCGTCTTCCGGGCCACACCCGCCGCGCCAGGGCCGTGGCCGATAGTCTCGCGGCATGTCGGAGCACTCAGCGTCCCCAGGAACGACCTCCAGCGCGACCCCCGGACGGGCCGTCAAAGCGGTGATCCCCGCGGCCGGACTGGCTACCCGGTTCCTGCCCGCCACCAAGGCGGTGCCCAAGGAACTGCTGCCGGTGGTGGACCGACCGGTTCTGCAGTACATCATCGAGGAGGCCGCCGCGGCCGGAATCCGTGACGTCCTGCTGGTCACCGGCCGGGGCAAGACCTCCATGGTGGACCACTTCGACCGCTCGCCGTCACTGGAGGCGCACCTGGAGAAGAAGGGCGACCAGAAGCGGCTCGAAGCGGTACGCAGGCCGAGCGAGCTGGTCGAGATCTTCACCTCCCGCCAGCACGAGCCGCTCGGGCTCGGCCACGCGGTCGGGTGTGCCGAGTCGCACGTGGGGACCGAGGAGCCGTTCGCGGTGATGCTCGGCGACGAGTTCGTCGACCTGTCCGAACCGCTGCTGCCGGCCATGCTCGACCTGCAGGCCCGGACCAACGGCATCGTGCTCGCCTTCATGGAGGTCAGCCCCGAGGAGACCAAGCGGTACGGCATCGCCTCGGTCGCGCCGGCCGAGGAGGGGCTGACCGACCTCGGCGAGGTGGTCCGGGTGACCGGCCTGGTGGAGAAGCCGGCACCGGAGGACGCCCCGAGCAATCTCGCCGTACTCGGCCGGTACATCCTGCCGGGCAAGATCTTCGAGGCGATCCGGCGTACCGGGCCGGGCAGCGGCGGTGAGATCCAGCTCACCGACGCCATGGCGACCCTGCTGGACGAGGGGACGCCGGTGCACGCGATCGTCTACCGGGGCACCCGGTTCGACACCGGCATGCCGCTGGGCTACCTCCAGGCGGTGGTGCAGCTCGCCAGCCAGCGCGACGACCTGGGCCAGGAGTTCCGGCAGTGGCTGGCCGACTTCGTCAACTCGGAGGCGTTCGGCGGGCGCAATACATGACAGCCACGGCCGATGCCGAGGCGGCCGCTAACGAGCTGACGCCGCTCGCCGACTACCTGGGCAGCACGCTGCGCAGGTTGCGAGCGCTGCCTCCGCTCGACCTCGACCTGACCCAGGCGTACGGGAACGTCCTCGCCGAGGACGTTCTCGCGCCGCACGCGTACCCGGCGTTCGACCAGGCGGCGATCGACGGGTACGCGGCCCGCTGGGAGGACCTCGCCGGTGCCGGTCGGGGCGGTGGCTTCATCCCGCCCGGCACCAGCGCGCCCGGTCGTCCCCGCCCCGGCGACACCCGACCGGTCCGGCTCAACGTCGTCGGTGACCTGGGGGCGGCGAGCTGGCGCCCGGTCCGGCTCACCCCCGGCTCCTGCTTCTCGGTGGCGGCCGGGTCCCCGCTGCCGATCGGCGCCGACGTCGTCGTACCCGTGGAGTGGACCGACCAGGGCATGGCCGCGGTGGAGATCTTCCGGGTGCCGAAACGCGGGTACGGGCTGCGCCGCGTCGGCGAGGAACTGCCGGCCGGGGCACTGCTCGCCCGCTCCGGCACGTACGTCTCGCCCGCGCTCGTCGCCGTCTTCGCCGCGACCGGTATCGGGCACGTGGTGGTCCGCCCCAGTCCCCGGGTGGTGATCGTGGCGACCGGTGACGAACTGGTCGAGGTGGGCCGACCCAGTCAGCCCGGTCAGGTGGTGGACACCAACTCGCACGCCCTGACCGCCGCCGCGGCCGAGGTCGGCGCGCTCGCGTACCGGGTCGGGATCTGCGACGACGACCCGGAGGGGCTGCGCGGGCTGCTCGAGGACCAGACCCTGCGGGCCGACCTGATCATCACCACCGGTGGCACCGGCACCGGCCCCGGTGACATGGTCCGGCGCATCCTGTCCCGCCGGGACGCCGGCCGGGCCGGGCCGGTGACCTTCACCGAGGTGGCCCTGTACCCCGGTAGTGCGCTCGGATTCGGTACGGTCGGTGCCGAGGAGGTTCCGGTGGTCTGTCTGCCCGGTGAACCCGGTGCCGCGTTGATCGGCTTCGAGATGTTGGCCCGCCCGGCGATCCAGTTGCTCGCCGGGGCCGAGCCCGTGTTCCGGCCGAGCGTGCGCGCGCACCTGCTGGAGACCGTGTCGTCCCCCGGCGGGCTGCGGGAGTTCCGCCCCGCCCACGTCGCCGAGCGGCGCGGCGGCGGTTACACGGTCCAACCGCTGCGCGGCGGGCCGCACACCCTGGCCGGACTGGCCGAGGCGAACGGCCTGCTGGTGCTCGGGGAGCGCGTGACCACGGCGGCGGCCGGTTCCACGGTGGACGTCCTGCTGCTGGACCGGCGCCGATGAGCCTGATCGGGACACCGGGCTGGCCGGTCGCGCTCGCCGACGGTCCGGTGCTGCTGCGGCCGTACAAGCGCGGGGACGCGGCCTCCTGGTCCGAGGTGCGTCGGGCGAACCAGGCGTGGCTGGCCCCCTGGGAGACCGCTCCGCAGGGCGGCTGGGACGAACTCAACTCCCCGGTCGCGTTCCGGTACGTCTACCGGGACCAGCGCCGGTCCAGCCGCCGGGGCGAGAGCATGCCGTTCGCGGTCTGCCTGCGCGAGAACGGGCGGGAGCGCCTGGTCGGGCACATCAACCTGGGCAACATCGTCCGCCGGGCGTTCTGTTCGGCGTACGTCGGCTACTGGGTGGACGCGCGGGTGGCCGGGCGCGGGGTGATCCCGACCGCGTTGGCGCTCGTCACCGACCACGCCTTCGGCCCCGGTGGACTGCACCGGATCGAGGTCAACATCCGCCCGGAGAACGGCCCGTCCCGCCGGGTGGTGGAGAAGCTCGGCTTCCGCGAGGAGTCGTACCACCCCCGTTACATGCACATCGACGGCGCCTGGCGGGACCACATCGGATACGCGATGACCAGCGAGGAAGTCGCCGCCGAGGGTGGTCTGCTGGCCCGCTGGCACCGGATCCGTACCGTCACATCTTGATCATTGTTGCTGCTGGTAGTCGGCGCGGCGCACGGTGATCCTGGTGCACCGCCCGTAACCTGAAGTAACTGGATGTGTGGTAACCGTCCGGCGGTCGTAGCGACCCTGCCAGCTCGGCGGGTGTCCCGACGGCCGGCGGGGTTACCCGACGTGGGTGACGGGAGGGGTGAGGGTGCCGGCCTCGGTGCTCCTCGCCGTCCTCGCCGCCGCAGGTCTGCTCGCTTTCGCACCGGCGCTGGTTCGCCGGTACGACGCCACCGAGCGGCTGGTGGCGGAGCGGGCGCAGTCGACGGCGCGGGTGCTTCAGCGCCGCCGGCGACGCCGTACTGTTCCGGGTCGGCAGCCGGTCAATCCGTCGCGTGTCCTGACGGTTACTCTGCGCGGTGATCTGTCGGGCGCCAACAACCCGGTGTACGGGATGGCCGACCCCGTCTCCGCGCCCCCGGCCACCGGTCGACGGGCCAGCCGCCTGCGTGCCGTACCCCGGTCGGGATCGCGCCCGCGCCGCCGTCCCCCGGTCCAGCGGCACACCCCGGCCGTCTACCGGCGCCGCCGGGTCTTCGCCGCGCTCCTCCTGCTCAACCTGGCCGAGCTGATCGGTGTCATCGCGGTCAGCCCCGGCTTCTGGATCAGCTTCGCGGTCACCGGCGCACTGCTCGCCGCGTACGTCGTACACCTGCGCAACCGGGCCATCGCCGGACGCCGACGCCGCCGGATCCAGGCCCGGGAGGCGGCCTGGCTCGCCGCCCGACAGGCCGAGGTACGCCGCGAGCAGGCCCGCCGCGCGGCGGCCCGCCGGGAGGCGCAGCGCCGACTGGCCGCCCAGCGGGAGGCGGTACGCCGCGCCGCGATGGGCCTGGACCGGCCGGACGACCTTCCGGCGGCGGCCAGCGGTGGCCGGGCGCGTGCGTCGGTCTCGTACCGGCGCTCCGGTGGCCTGCGCGGTCGCCCCTACGAGGCCGGCCGAGGCTCCCACTCCGCCTGAGCGCGGTCGAGCCTGTCGGGGGACGGCTCCGGCACGCCGGGGGCGGATTCGCCCGCCGGGTGCGGCACCTGTTAGCCTTGGCGCCGGTTCGCCGTTGGAATTCCGACGGCGGGTCGATCATCGTCCGGCGAGAGTCGGGCGAGGGGCTGTGGCGCAGTCTGGTAGCGCACCTCGTTCGCATCGAGGGGGTCAGGGGTTCGAGTCCCCTCAGCTCCACCATCACCATCATGGGTCGGCGGAAACGCCGGCCCATGATCATTTGACGAGGGTCTTGATGCTCTCTTGATCTCCATCTATCTTGGTCGTGACATAGATGGTCGTGACGACATCTGATCGCGGGTGGTCGACCGGTCCGGTGTGGTCGCTACCGTCACGACAGTGCGTACGGGGGTGCGGATACATGGTTGCCCGTACCCCACGGGAGGCGGATGACATGAGACGCAAGTTGAATTCAGCTCTGAGGACGGCGCTGGTGGCCGTCGTCGCGACGACGCTCACGCTGGTGGTCGGCCAGACGCACGCTTCGGCGGCACTGCCTTCCGACTACACCACCAGTACGACGGTCACGCTCCATGGCGCTGATTACACCCAGTCCTATTCCCGCATCGTCACCATCTACAACGGACTGGGCCAGACGGTCGGCAATGGCGAATTCCGCGCCGACCCCATGGACGGAAGTCCGGGCGATGCCATCGGGGCGTGCGACAACCGCGCCGACGGACTGGGCGTCGAGATCCGGATGGACATCGGCTCTTCGAGTGGCTTCCAGCAGACCGATCGGATCGCGTCGACCCGTGGCCAGAATTCGCCGACCTGCACCGGCTGGGCAACCGGGGACATCGCCGAGAACACGTCCGTCGCGTTGAAAATATGCCTGGTCCAGGGCAGCACCGAGTACTGCACCGGGGTCTACTACGCCAGGACGTGAACCGGGTGGAACCGGGCCGCGCGGTTGGCGTCTCGGGAGGAAGGGCCCGGCCGCTCGCCGGTTAGCATCTGGAAACGGCCAGCCGGCAACGGCTGGCCGTTTCCGGAGCGGAGAGAGGGCGGCCGAACATGATCACCCGAGCTGATGTCGACGCGGCGGCGGTACGGATCGCCGGGCAGGTGCGGCGTACTCCGCTGATCGAGGTCGATCCGGGGACCTGGGCCGGGGCGGGTTGGTTCAAGTGCGAGTTCATGCAGCACACCGGCTCGTTCAAGGCCCGGGGTGCGTTCAACCGGGTGCTCGCCGCCCGCGAATCCGGTGAACTCGACCCGTCCGTCGGCATCGTGGTCGCGTCCGGTGGCAACGCCGGCCTGGCGAACGCGTACGCGGCTCGGGCGCTCGGGGTGCCGGCCACGGTCTTCGTCCCGCTGACCGCGCCCGCCGTGAAGGTGGCCAAGCTCCGGGCGTACGGGGCGACCGTGGTCCAGCACGGCAACGAGTACGCCGAGGCGTACGAGGCGGCGCTGAAGGCGGTCGCCGAGACGGGGGCGGTCCACTGCCACGCGTACGACCAGCCGGAGATCGTCGCCGGTGCGGGCACCGCCGGGAGTGAGTTCATCGACCAGCTCGACGGGGAGGTGGACACGATCCTCGTCGCGGTGGGCGGTGGTGGGCTGATGGCCGGTGTCGCGGCCGCCGCCGAGGGGGTCGCCCGGGTCGTCGCGGTGGAGCCGGTGACCATTCCGACCCTGCGTGACGCGCTGGAGCGGGGCGGGCCGGTCGACGTACCGGTGTCGGGGATCGCCGCCGACTCGCTCGGCGCCCGGCGGGTCGGCGACATCGCGTACGCGGTTGCCGTCCGGACCGGCGTACGCAGCGTGTTGATCTCCGACGACGACCTGGTCGACGCCCGGCGGCAGCTCTGGGACCGGTGGCGGATCGTGGTCGAACACGGCGCCGCCGCCGCGTACGCCGCGCTCGCCTCGGGCGCCTACCGCCCGGAGCCGGGTGAGCGGGTCGGGGTGCTGCTCTGCGGGGCGAACACCAACCCGTCCGATCTCTGACCCGGCGGGACACCAGGCCAGGGAGGTAAGACGGATGCCGACGAGGGTGGTCCGGCCGGTCGAGCCGGAGGATCTTGACGAGGTGGCGGGGATCTACGCCCACTACGTGACCGGGAGCGTGGCGACCTTCGACGAGACCCCGCCGACCCCCGCCGACTGGCGGCAGAAGGCGCAGACGCTCCGCGGGGCCGGGCTGCCGTTCCTGGTGGTCGAGGTCGGTGGGGAGTTGGCCGGATTCGGGTACGCCAGCCAGTGGCGCCCCAAGCCGGCGTACCGGCACAGCGCCGAGAACACGATCTACCTTGCGCCGGGGCGTACCGGTGCGGGGCTCGGGTCGCTGCTGCTCGGCGCGGTGCTGGACGGGTGCGCGGCGGCCGGCGTACGGCAGGTTGTCGCGGTCATCGCGGACACCGGCAGCGACGCCTCCGCCGCCCTGCACCGAAGGCACGGCTTCGTCGAGGTCGGCCGGCTCCGGTCGGTCGGCTTCAAGCACGGCCGGTGGATCGACACGACGATCTTCCAGCGCGATCTCACCGCCGAGTGAGACGGTCCCAGACTCCCGGTGGTTCGAGCTGGTCGCCGGTGTGCAGCGGCCCACCGACCGGTGGCTGCTCACCGACGGTCGCGGTCACCCGACCGTGTTCGGCGCCGGCCGAGAGCTGCCTCGGTACGGGCGGGATCTCGGTGCCGAGCCGTACCTCCAGGCCCGGCCAGCCGATCACCTCGACATCCCGGGCGGCCCGCAGCGTCGTCGTACCGGTGTCGAGCGGGCCGCGTACGTCGGCCACCTCCTGCCCGGCCGTGACCACAGTGTGTACGCCCAGCGCGGCGGCGGCCGAACGGACCAGCGGGGTGGTCGCCCGGAACACCGCCCGGAGTTGCTCCGGGGTGTGCGCACCCGGCTGCCCCAGCACCGCGCCGACAACAAGGAGGCTGGTGGTGCCGACCTTCACCACGGCCGCGAAGGTGAAACAGCCCCCGGCCTCGTCGGTCGAGCCGGTCTTGACCCCCACCACGCCGTCCCGCCCGAGCAGGTCGTTGTAGTTGGTGATCGTTCCCTCGACCGGGACGGTCGCCTTCGACTGGGCGACGATCTCCGCGAACGCCGGGAGGGCCATCGCCTTCCGGGTCAGGATCACCTGGTCGACGGCGGTGCTCACGGTGTCCGGGGCGAGCCCGGCCGGGTCCGTGTACCGGGTGTTGACCATGCCGAGCCCGGTCGCCATCGCGTTCATCTTGTCGACGAACGCGGCCACGCTGCCCGCGTCCCAGGCGGCCAGGATCCGGGCCATGTTGTTCGCCGACGGCAGCATCACCGCCTGCAACGCCTGCCGCTGGGTGAACTGCGCCCCGGCGGCGACCCGGATCAGGGACTCGCCCCGCGCCTTCTCCGCCGGGTACGCCGCGGCCTGCGCCGCGCTGACGGTCAGGCTCGGCCCCGACTCGCCGACACCGAGCGGATGATCGGTCAGCACCACGTACGCGGTCATCACCTTCGCCACGCTGCCGATCGCCACCGGGGTCGGGCTGCCGAAGTTGCCCAGGGCGCCGAGGCCCTCGATGGAGACCGCGGCCTGCCCGGTCGACGGCCACGGCAGCTCCGGCGCGGTGCCGGGGATCCTGGTCGAGGCGGGCAGGATCGGCTCGGCGGTCGGCCTCGGCGGGTCGTGCCAGAAGGGCTGGCTGACGAACAGCCCGATCGCGACGAGCACCAGCGCCAGCGCGGCGGGCAGGAGCAGCTTCAGCCGTCGCGAACGGCGTTGCGCCGCCGCGTACGAGGCCGACTGGTACATGAGCGGTGTTCCTCCCGAGGCGAGACAGCCGTACGCGCTGACGAATCTGATATTGCCGCTGGCCGTGGGCCCGGTGGGGCATCATCGACAGATTGACTCCCGGCGGGACCGGACCGGCTCAGCCCACCGGTTCGCCCTGCACGGTGGGCAGCCCCAGGGCACGCCGTACGGCCAACTCGGTCTCGGGGTTGGTGTGCTGCTCGGCCCGAGTCAGCCGCTCGAACAGTGCGTCCGGGCTGGCCGCGTTGCCGAGGTCACGCCAGAGCGGTTCGGCGGCCTCCGCCTCCAGCACGAGCCGGTCCATCGCCGGCTGCACCGGAGCTGGCCAGGGGCCGAGCCTCAGTCGCTGCCTCCGCTCCGACTGCTCCATCACCACCCTCGTCGCCGCGTCACCCAGCTCCGTCATGGGGGCGGTACGGCCCAGGGCACTGACCCGCTCGATCTCCTCCCTGGCCTCCCTGATCGCGAGCAGGAAGCGCAACTGTTCGGCGTCCACGGTCGCCGCGTTCATCTTCAACGGCCGGTCGAACGCGCCGTTCCCACCGGCGAGAAAGCAGGCGATCGAGCCACGGGACCGGGTCCATTCGGATTCGCGGGGCAGGAACCAGCGCAGGTGGGTGCCGGCCGGCAACGAGAGCGGATCGAGTACGTAGTCGCGTCCGAGTGTCGGGCACCAGGTCTCGGCCCGCCGAGTGAGCGTGTCGGCGCCCGGGTAGGCGCCCAGGAACTCCGGCGGGTGCTTCTCCGTCGGGTCGTCGTAGTGGCCCGGTGCCTGCCCGACGAACTCGGCGTTGTGCGGCTGCGTGCACTCGATCACGGTGAACGAGTCGCTGATGAACGGCGTACCCGGTCCGGGTTCGTCGAGGTTCAGGCAGTCGCCGGACCGGAGGTCGTGGATGGCGTTGACCCGGTCGGCCGTCTGTAGGAACACGACCAGGCCCACGGCGGCGACGATCATCCAGACGCCCAGCAGTGACAGGCCGGCGATGGCGAGCCCCTTGCCCCGACGACCGGTCCGGCCGATGTCGCGCAGCGCGATGATCCCGAAAACGAGGCCGAGCAGCCCGCCGAGCAGGCCGAACACGAAAGCGAGGACCGCGAACCCACTCAGCCTGGTGTCCTGCGGCGCAGGGCCGGTCAGACCCGGAAGCCGTCGATGGACCAGGTCCGGATCGTCGAACGGGTGCTCCCACGAATCCCAGTCGATGTTCGATCGGTCGGATGGCCGCCCTGCGGGCACCGCCTGATCCGGGCCGGGTGCCTCGGGTGGTGCCGGATCGGTTCCTTCGGCGGTCATCCCGCGTTCCTCCCCCGTACGTGCTTTGCAGCGGAGGGAGCCTATGCGATCTTCGCCTCGTCCACGGGGCACATCCGGGACGGTTCCGGTGCGGGAAGCCGGGAACGGGCAACCCGCACCGGACGATCGTCACCGGATGACGGCGGACCAACCGGGCCGGACCGGCCCCGGCAGCTCCGGCACGCCGGCACCGCGTCGCGCGTACGTCGGGGTCGGGGTCGGGGTCGGTGTCGGTGCGGCGGCGCAGGTCGCACCGGGCGGCGGGAGCTGACGGTCGACCAGGTACCGGTCGACGAAGGCGGTGGTGCACGGCGTACCGGGGTAGACCCCGTGACCCGCACCCTCGAAGCTGACCAGTCGACCGTGCCGCCCCAACTGGTCCGCCACGCCCACCGCCCACTCGTACGGGGTGACCGGGTCGTGGAACGAGTTGACGATCAGCAGGGGCAGCTCGGTGCGTACCCGAAGCCGGTGTTGCGGGTTGCCGACCTCACCCTTCCAGCCGAGACAGAGTCCGAGGGCGGTGAGGGCCGGTGCCGAGGCCCGCATGTTCGGTGCTACCTCCCGGGCCAGTTCCACGTACCGGCGGAACTGGGACAGCCCGTCGACCGGCAACGCCCAGTCCTGGCAAAAGACCGGCATCGGATACTCGACCAACTCGTCGGGGGCGGTTTTCCCTCGCGCCGATGCCGCCGCCGGGGCGGGTGCGCTGTCGATCATGGCGGCGAGCAGGTTGGCGAGGTCCGCCCATGCCGGCAGGTAGAACGCGCCGAGGGTCCGGCGGCTCAGGTCCAGCCAGGTCAGACCGGCGCCGGTGTCCGGGTCGACCAGGGTGCCGGCCTCCGCGCGCCGCATCAGCTCCGCGAAGATCCCGGGTACGTCCCGACCGTGCAAAGCACAGCTCGTGTCCCGGTCGCACCAGGCCACGAACTGCTCGAAGGAGTGCTCCGCCCCGACCGACTCGGTACGGATGAACGCCCCGGTCCCGAGGCTGTGGTCCATGGTGCTGTCCATCACCAGCGCCCGTACCCGCTGTGGATGACGCTCGGCGTACATCTGGCCCATCAGGGTGCCGTAGGAGGCACCGTTGTAGCTGATCTGCCGTACGCCGAGGGCGGCCCGGATCGCGTCGATGTCGTCCGCCACGCTGACCGCGTCGACATGGTCGAACAGCGGGCCGGTGTTCGCCCGGCAGTTGTCGTACAGCCGGTGGTTGTACGCGACCAGCGCGCGGTACTCCGCCTGGTCCGCCGGTACGGGGAAGGGTTGCTCGCCGAGCAGCGCGAGGGAGCAGCGGATCGGGTTGCTGCGGGCCACACCACGGGGGTCGAAGCCGATCATGTCGAACCGTTCCCGGATCTCCGGGCTGCCGAAGCGCTCGGGGCGCTCGATCACCGCGTTCACACCGGAGGCGCCCGGTCCACCGGGGTTGATCACCAGTGGGCCGATCCGCCCGGCGGCCGGGCCGGTGGCGGCCCGCTTGGCGAGCGCCAGCGGGAAGGTCGCGCCGTGCGGACGGGACCAGTCGACGGGCAGGACGAGGGTGGCGCAGCGCAGGCTGTCGTCGTTCGGCAGGTCGGGGCACGGTTGCCAGTCGAGTGCGGGTGGACGCCAACCGTTCGTGGTCGTCTCCGCCCCGGCTGTCCCGCTGGCCGCCGCCCCAGCGGGTGCGGCGGTGGCGCCGAGCAGGAGGACGAGGGCGGCCGAGAAACCGACCGTGGTACGGATTGCTCTTCGCATGACGCGACAGCTCCAATCGATGGACGTGCCGCCCAGTCGAGCATGGACCGAAGCTGTGCTGAAGGCTCGGCGGAGCATGCCAGGGGGATCTCCGGGATGCCCCCGACCGGCCGATCCGGCGATTGACCCGAGGACGTTTCCCCTCGGCTGTGGTGGTTCACTGCCCCCAGAGGGGCAGTGAACCGTCACAGCGCCGGTCGGCGCTGAGGAGGGTGGGTCGGATGGGCAGGGGTGATTGGTGGGTGACGCAAGCGAGGACGCGGTGAGGCGGCTGGACGAGGTGACCCGGTCGTTGACCGGGCAACGGATCAGCGACCTCAGGTACTACGCGCTCGGTGTCGATCGCCGGGACGATGCCCTGTGGGATCGCGGCGAGTGGCATGCGCTGCTCGAGGGCGTCCACTTCAGCCTCTCCGACGGCAGCCATCATGAGGCCGAGTGGGACATGACGTTCGGGCACTTCAGCCTGGAGCTGACTCCGTCCCTGACAACCGCACACACCGCCTCCGACGGAGGTGGGTTCGCTACCTGGAGTCCCGTCGAGCACCACCGCTGGGCTCGCCTCGTCGCGGATCCGGTTTCCCGCGCCACGATCGTCTGGCGTGATGACATCGTCGACCCGCCCGGTGCGGCACCCGCTGCCCTACGCCTCGACTTCCCGGCGGGCACGGCATGGATCGTGGCCGCGAAGGAGCTGAGTGATGATGAGTTCTGGGTGGGCGCGAACGAGGTGATGGTCGTCTTCGACGCGGACTTCGCCGCCTTGCTGCGGGTCGCCGGCCAGGACTGACATTCACGGGGTGAGCAAACTTCCCGGGGGCGGCAGCGTCGTAATGGCGGAGGTGGGCCGTGGACCAGGGTTCCGAGCACGAGTTCACCGCGTTCGTCAGCGAACGTGGTGCGGCTCTGCTGCGGGTCGCGTACGCCCTCGCCGGTGACCAGTACGCCGCCGAGGATCTGTTACAGGACGCGCTGGCCAAGGCGTACGCGCGCTGGCCGAAGATCCGCGGCGACGCCGAGCCGTACGTGCGCCGGATCCTCTACAACGACCAGGTCTCCGGTTGGCGGCGGCGGAAACGGAGACCGGAGGTGCCGCTCGGCGTCACCCCGGAACCGGTGGCCGACGGCGACACCGCCGACGACACCGTGTTGCAGATGATGCTGCGGGACGCGCTGCGAATGCTGCCACCCCGGCAGCGTGCGGTCCTGGTGCTGCGATACCTCGAAGACCTCAGTGTGGAACAGACCGCCGCGCTGCTCGGCTGCCGGGTCGGCACGGTGGCGAGCCAGTCGTCGCGGGCACTGAGCAAGCTGCGTGACCTGGTTCCCGACTTCGCCAATCTGGCCGAGCGGAACAGCCCGGAGCAACGGTACGAGCAGACCGAGCGGGATGAACCTCAGACCCGTTGGGAGACGGCGCGATGAGCCACGCGACTGACGAGGCCCTGCGTCGGGCCGTACACGGACTGGCCGGTGAAGCGCGCGTCGCGACCGACCTGGCACCGCTCGCGATGGCCCGGGGCCGGCGGGTACGGCGCCAGCGTCGCATCGTCGGCGTTGCCGCGGCGGTGGTCGCGATCGCGGTGATCGCGTCACCCTTCGTCTGGCTGCGCCCCGGTCCGGAGGTACGTCCCATCGGACCGCACCTCATCGTCCCCACCTCCGGTGACCCGACCGGACCCTCGGCGTCGCCGACGCCCTCGACCGTGCAGGCGGCGGGCAGCGCCTGGTGGAGCAGGCCGCTGCAACTCAGCGGTAGCTGGATCGTCACCGGGGCGACCACCACCGGAACCCCGCGCCAGCCCGCCTACGTCCTCGACCGCACCCGGAACTCCTACGTCGCCTACACCGCCTACGACGAGGTGTGGGCGGCGCCGAGCGGCAACCTCGCCGCCGTCTACGACTACAACCGGCCGGGTGAGACCGGGTTGCTGAACGTGGCGACCGGTGCGGTCAGGTGGGTCCGGACCGGGAGCCACGTGATGACCGCGAAGTGGTCGCCGGACGGCAGCAAGGTGCTGCTGACGAACATCAACATGCAGACGGGCGGCGGCTATACCGCGATCATCGTGACCGTCGCGGACAGAAAGGTCCGCGAGTTCTCGGCGAGCGCGGCAACGTACCTCTGCACCGACTACTGCCAGTTCACCTGGATGCCGGACGGCAAGGAGGTGGTGCTTGCGCAGACGGATCCGGCCGCGCCGAACTCGGAGAAGACCCGTGCCGCACGACGTGGGCTACAGCTTTTCTCGGCCGACACCGGCAAGCCGACGCGGTTCCTGCCGATCAGGGGGGATGTGGCCGGGCCGTACTCGTGGTCGCCGGACGGGCGGTCGGTCGTCGTACAGGGACAGCAGGATCCGCAGCTCGTCGACGCCACCACCGGGGTGGTGCTCGGAGTACTGCCCAGCGCGGACGCGTTCTGGCCCGCCGACGACCGGTTGATGTTCGTCGAGGATCGTGCGGGATATCCGAGCGCGATCGAGATGGACCTGCAGGGCACGGAGTACGCGCAGTTCTCGCTCCCGCCCGAACTGCTCGGCCGGCAGATCTCGGTGGCGCCCCGCTGACCCTCGCCCGTCCCGGACACGACGCGTGGAGCGGACCGGTACCGGGAACATGAAACATCGGCCGGCGTCCTCAATGCGCTGACCAGGGGTTATCGGCCACTATCATGCCCCTGAAACCCGTTACCGAGCCTCCCGGGCCGCGCCCCCTCCGCGCCCGGGGTCCGCCGCCGGCACGGGACGGGCATGGAGGGGTGCGCGCGATGACACGACTGGACAGCCGACCGGAGCCGAAGACCGACAACCGGGCCGGTTACCGCGGTGACATCGAGGGACTGCGCGCGGTCGCGGTCGTACTCGTGTTGCTGTCGCACGCGGGCCGGGACGTCCTCCCCGGCGGCTTCGTCGGGGTGGACGTCTTTTTTGTCATCTCCGGCTTCCTGATCACGGGGCTGCTGGTCGAGGAGTTGGAGCGCACCGGCAGGATCTCGCTGACCGGCTTCTACGCCCGGCGGGCGAAGCGGCTGCTCCCCGCCGCCGGGCTGGTGCTCGGCACGAGCCTGTTGCTGACCCTGTTCTTCCTGCCGAGGACCCGGTGGGCGGACACCGGCTGGGACGTGGTCGCCAGCGGGCTCTACGTGATGAACTGGCGGCTGGCCGAGCAGGCCGTCGACTATCTCGCGGTCGGGGACGCGCCGAGCATCCTCCAGCACTACTGGTCGCTCGCGGTCGAGGAGCAGTTCTACCTGGTCTGGCCGCTGCTGCTGATCCTGGTCGGCTGGTCGGGCCGGCGCCGGCGCCGCGCCACCAAGGTCGACACCCCCGGCCGTACGGGCGTCAGCAGGCGCAGGTGGTTCCTGCTCGCCCTCGCCCTGATCGGAGTTCCGTCGTTCGCCTGGTCCATCTACCTGACCTCGTCCGACCCGTCCCGTGCCTACTTCGTCACCACCACCCGGATGTGGGAACTCGCCCTCGGTGGTGGCCTGGCCCTGCTGAGCTTCCGGCTGTCCCGGCTGCCCCGACCGGTCGCCGCCGGGCTCGGCTGGGCCGGGTTGGTGGCGATCGCCGTCGCCGCACTCCGGATCACCCCGAGCATGGCCTTCCCCGGTTACCTGGCCGTGCTGCCCACCCTCGGTGCCGCCGCCGTGATCGCCGCCGGGACCGCCGGCCGCTACGGTCCCGAACTGGTGCTCGGCCTGCGCCCGGTACGCGCGATCGGTGCCCTGTCCTACTCGCTCTACCTGTGGCACTGGCCGCTCCTGGTGGCGGCGCAAGCCCGGTTCGGCGAGTTGAGCGTGGCGGCGGGACTGGCCGTTGTGCTCCTCTCCGCGCTTCCGGCCTGGGCGACGTACCACTATCTGGAGAACCCGGTACGGCGTTCGAAGCGACTGGCGTTCTATCCCGTACGGGCGCTGCGGTTGGGGTTGTTCTTCACCGCCGTACCGGTGCTGGCCGGGCTGCTGTTCCAGTTCACCGTCTGGCCGCCACCGCGCCCGGCGCCGGTGACCGACACGATCCCCTGGGCCGGTGCCTCGTCCGGCACCTCGGTGCCGGTGCGGTCCGGACCGCCGGGTGCGGCGATTCTGGGTGACACGCCCCGGACCAGCAGGGACGGGGTGCCCGTGGACAAGGTGGACGTCATCGTCCCGGATCCGCTCGCCGCCAAGGACGACCTGCCCGATGTCTACCCGCACAAGTGTTTCTCCGAGGGCACCAGGACCGAGATCGTGACCTGCGTCTACGGCGACCGCGGGGCCGACTACACGGTGGCGGTGGTGGGGGACTCGCACGCCGGCAACTGGATCCCGGCGTTGCAGGCGGTCGCCACCGAGCGGAAGTGGCGGCTGGTGACGTACCTGAAGCAGTCGTGCCCGTTCCTCGACCTGGAGATCTCGGTGCTGTCGCGTACCCAGCCGGCGTGTGCCGAGTGGAACCGCAACGTACGCGCGGAGCTGACCGGGATGGCCCGGCCCGACCTGCTGTTGACCAGTGGCGCGTTCTACGTCCCGATCCGTGGCGACGCCCTGCTCAACGGCGCCGACGGGTACCGGGCCACGGTCGAGGCGATGCGCCGGACCTGGACCGCGATGACCGACGCGGGAATTCGTACGGTGGTCCTGCGCGACACCCCGCACCTGAACGTACGGGTCGCCGAGTGCGTGTCGGCGAACCGGACCAGGCTGACGAGGTGCACCGCGCCGAGGGAGCTTGCCGTTACGGCCAGCGCCGGTCCGGCCCAGGCGGAGGCGGTCGGGGGACTGTCCGGGGTGCGGCTGGTAGACCTGACCGACGCGATCTGCCCGGCCGACCGGTGTGCCCCGGTGATCGGCGGGGTGCTGGTCTACCGGGACAGCAGTCACCTGACCGCCACCTACGCCCGAAGTCTGACCCCACGGGTGGGCGCCGCGCTCGACACGCTGCTCAACTGAGACCGCCGGGGGTCGTCAGGCGACCGGCGGGAAGATCGCTTCGATCACGTGCGGTCCGGGTTCGCGCAGCGCCCGGGAGAACTGCTCGGCGAGTTCCTCGGCGGTGGTCGCCCGGCTGGCCGGCACCCCGAAGCCCTCGGCGAGTTTGACGTAGTCGATCGTCGGCCCGGTGAGGTCGAAGAGGCTGTTGGACTCCGGGTCGACGTCCGCGCCGACCAGGTGCTGCCACTCCTCGCGGAGGATGGCGTAGGAGCGGTTGACCAGGATCACGTTGGTGATGTCCAGGTTCTCCCGCGCCTGGGTCCAGAGCGCAGAGAGGGTGTAGACCGCGCACCCGTCGCCCTCCAGGGTCACCACCGGGCGGTCCGGCGCGGCGATCGCGGCGCCGATCGCCAACGGCATCCCCTCGCCCATCGCGCCGCCGCACTGGACCAGCACGTCGTGCCGGGGCGCGCCGACGGTGGCGGCGGCCAGCGCGCCCCGCGAGCTGATCGTCTCGTCGACCACGATCGCCCGCTCGGGCAGCAGCGCGCCGACCACGTCGGCCCAGTTGGCGGCGGTGAGCGCTCCGGTCGGCAGCGGCGGTCGGGCCGGAGCCGGCAACTCGGGTTCGCTGGCCGGGTCGAGCAGGTCGGCGAGGTCGGTCAGCGCGGCGACCGCGTCCTGACCGACCTCGGCCAGGACCTGGGTGTTCGCCCCGGGTGGGACCAGGCAGCTCGGTTTGCCGGGGTAGGCGAAGAACGACACCGGCACCTTCGTGCCCGCGACGATCACCTGCTCGACCCCGTCGAGTTGCGCCGCGACCTGCTCCGGGTAGGACGCCAACCGGTCGAACGACGGGACCCCGGCGCCGTGCTCCAACCGTGGCGTGTACGTCTCCAGCAGCACCTTCACCCCGGTACTGGCGGCGATCCGGCCGGCGGCACGCAGCCCCGCCTCCCGTCCCGCCGGTCCGCCGACGACCAGGACGGAGCGGTCACCGCCGCGCAGGACCGTGCAGATCCGGGCGATCACCGCCGGGTCGACGGTCGGCACCGGTCGCGCCGGGATCGGCTCGCCGACCAGACCGCCGTCGCTCCAGGAGACGTCCGCCGGCATGATCAGCGTGGCGATCTGTCCCGGCGATTCGAGCGCCTCGGCGTACGCGGACGCGGCGTCGGGACCGGCGCCGGCCGGGTTCTCGGGGCGCCGGACCGGGCCACGGAGCGTACCGGCGACGGCGGCGATGTCGGACTCCAACGGCGGGTCCTGCACCTTGTGCCGGCTGGGGTGGTCGCCGACGATGTTCACCACCGGCGAGTTGGCCCGCCGGGTGTTGTGCAGGTTCGCCATCCCGTGCCCGAGACCGGGTCCGAGGTGCAGCAGGGTCGCGGCGGGTTTGCCGGCCATCCGGGCGTACCCGTCGGCGGCGCCGGTGACGACGCCCTCGAACAGGCCGAGTACGGGCCGCACCTCGGGGACGGTGTCCAGTGCCCGGACCAGGTGCAGTTCGGTCGTACCGGGGTTGGTGAAGCAGACCTCGATCCCCGACCCGGCGAGCGTACGCAGCACCGCTTCCGCACCGTCCACGAGCATCACCTCCCGGTTACCTCCCGTCACCGGACACTATCCGTCGCGAGCGCGCCGCGGGCAGACATCGAAACCTGTTGCCGACCAGGGGCGATGCGACCGGGTACGGAACCGGGTGGTCGGGTGGTGGGGACTACACGCGGCGTTCCGGTGACGGCCACTCCGAATTGATCATGGCGTCGGGTGGGCTTCGTACCGTCCGTGATCATGACTGTCCTTTCCGCATCATCACCGCTGCGCCGGGCCGCGACGGGGCTGCACGCCACGCGTACCCGCGCTGCCGCCGCGCTCGCCGCGCTCGCGGTCACCGGTGGCGCCGCCGTGGCCGTCACCGCCTCGTCGCCCGCCGCCGCCGAACCGGGCAACGTTGTCGTCTCGGAGAACTTCTCCTCCGGATCCCTGCCCGCGGGCTGGAACGCGGTCGACGGTGCCTGGAAGGTCGAGAACGGTCGGCTGTACGGCACCTCCGCCAGTTCGGCCGACAACAACAAGATCACTTTTGGGCGGCACCTGAACGACTTCCGGTTCGAGGCGACCATGCGCTTCGAGACGGTGTCGGCCGCCACCCGCTGGGCCTCGCTCGGCCTGGACGTCCCCGCCGACGGCGCCACCCCGTGGTGGATCGCCACCATGCGCAGCGGCACCACCGCCGCCAACGGGCTCGAGTTCGCCCAGCGGACCACCGCCAACACCTGGGTCGTGCCGAACACCGCCTCCGCCCCGTACGCCGCCGGCACCGGCCGGGACATCCGGGTCGCCGTCGAGGTGCACGGCAACCAGGCCCGCTGGATCTTCGACGGGCGTGAGGCGATGCGTACCAACAGTCTTCAGCGTTCCGCCGACGGCATCCAGGCTCTGTTCGTCAACGGCGCCACCGTCTCGTACGACGACGTCACCGTCACCGAGCTGCCGCCGAACGGCTACATCCGCCCCGAGGGCAGCCCGTTCACGGTCATCGCCCACCGTGGCGCGTCGGCCGCCGCACCGGAGAACACCCTGGTCGCGCAGGAGATCGCCCGCAAGGGCGGCGCCGACTGGATCGAGAACGACGTGCAGCCGAGCAAGGACGGCGTCCCGTTCATCCTGCACGACGGCACCGTCGACCGGACCACCGACGGCACCGGCAACATCCGGGACCTGACCGCCGAGCAGATCAAGGCCCTCGACGCCGGCTCCTGGTTCGGCCCCCAGTACGTCGGCGAGCGGGTACCGACCCTCGCCGAGCAACTCGCCGACCTGCGTACGCGTGGCGGGAGCCTGCTCCTGGAGATCAAGGGCAAGCACACGAAGGACGAGGTCGCCACGATCATCCAGGTGATTCGGGACGAGCAGATGATGAGCCGGGTCTTCGTCCAGAGCTTCGAGGTCGACGCCCTCCAGTACACCTACGAACTCGCCCCCGAGCTGCCGCTCGGCCTGCTCCGCAGCGGCCTCGACGCCGACCCGGTGGCGATCTCGAAGCAGCTCCACCTGACCGCGTACAACCCGGACGGCAACGCGCTGCTCGCCAAGCCGGAGATCATCGCCCCGCTGCACGCCGCCGGGGTGGCCGTGATGGCGTGGACGATGGACTCCGCCGGCCTCTGGCAGCGGCTGGAGCGGGCCGGCACCGACGCGATCATCACCAACCGGGCGTCCGAACTGGTCGGTTGGAACTCCGCCTTCATGCAGCGCGCCTCCGGTGACCCGACCGTGGCGATCACCTCGCCGGCCGACGGGGCACGCCTCGACCGGGCGCAGTCCCCGGTGATCGCGGTCGCCGCGACCAACTCCGACACCGTCACCGTCACCCTCGACGGCAAGAAGTCGGCCGCCGGGCGCAAGCTCGACCTGGCCAAGCTCACCGCCGGCAAGCACACCGTCAACACCGTGGTCACCGGGCCGGAGGGCACCGCGACCGTGACCAGCACCTTCACCGTGACGGTGAGCCAGGCCGGGCTCGGCTACCTCATCCTCACCTCGGCCGCCGACCCGGCCGCGATCGGGACGATGACCGCCAAGCTGGTCGACGGCAAGTACGCCGAACTCGCCAGCTACGTCGACCGCCAGGCCGGCAAACTCGTACCGGCCGAGGTGGCCAGTGTGATCGCCGCCGATGCCCGCACCCTCGCCCTGAAGTAGCGAGCCCGGTTCAGCGAACGGTTGTTCCCGCCGTCCGTCCTCCCGGTGGCGGGAACAACCGTTCGCCCGTACCGTGCGCATTTGCGGTGGGGGCGTTATGCGAGCGACGTTCGGACAACACCGGATAGCCCGTTTACGCAGGCGACGAGGCCGAAAATTTACACCGTCCCGTACACCCGGCAGTTCTTGTAACGACACTGTTTCCGCATATGCTCCAGCGCGTCTACCCCCCTTTACGGAGGCTTAGTTTGATGCGCCGGAACAGACGCACGCGCTCACTCAACGCGCTGGGCGTACTCCTCACCACAGGTGCGCTCGGCCTGGCCAGTGGCACCGCCGCGGTGGCCGCCGAACCGACGGCCACCCCGTTCGTCAGCGAAATCCACTACGACAACGCCGGCACCGACTCCGGTGAGGCGATCGAGATCGAGGCACCGGCCGGGTTCGACCTGTCCGGCTGGCAGATCGTGCTCTACAACGGCAACAACGGTGCCGCGTACAACACCCGTACGCTCAGCGGCGTCGTCCCGGCGGCCGGCGTGGTCGTCGCGACCTACCCGGTCGACGGCATCCAGAACGGTGCCCCGGACGGGATCGCGCTGGTCGCACCCGGTGGCACCGTGGCCGAATACCTCACCTACGAGGGCACCTTCGCCGCCGTCGGCGGCCCGGCCAACGGCCTGACCGGCACCGACATCGGCGTTTCCGAGGGCTCGTCGAGCCCGGTCGGCTTCTCGTTGCAGAAGATCGGCGGGACCTGGCGGGACGCGGCCCAGAACACCTTCGGCGTACGCAACGCCGGTGGCGACCCGGACCCCGACCCCGATCCCGACCCGGTCGGTTGTGACGTCACCGTCGACCGGACCATCGCCCAGGTCCAGGGCACCGGGGACGCGACCCCGCTGGCCGGCACCCGGGTCACCGTCGAGGGCGTGGTGACCGGTGACTACCGCACCGGCGGCTACAACGGCATCTCGGTGCAGAGCGTCGGCAGTGGCGGACGCGCGCCGGCCGCCGGCACCGCCTCCGACGGCATCTTCGTCTACCTGACCACGAACGCCGCGAACCACCCGTCGGTCGCGATCGGCGACCGGATCCGGGTCAGCGGCACGGCCAGCGAGTTCAACGGGCTCACCCAGCTCAGCATCGGCACCGAGGCCGACGTGCAGGTCTGCGAGCAGGGTGTGGCGCTGCCGACCCCGGCCGCGTTCGGCCTGCCGCTCGACCCGGCCGGGCGGGAGTCGGTGGAGTCGATGCTGGTCGCCCCGGGCGGCCCGTACACGGTCTCCGAGGTCTACAACACCAACCGGTACGGCGAGGTCGTGCTCGCCGCCGGTGAGCACGCCGCGGTCATCCCGACCGACCTGGCCCGCCCCGGCACCCCCGAGGCCCAGCAGGTCGCCGCCGCGAACAAGCTCGCCCGGCTGCTGCTCGACGACGGTCGCACCACCAACCTGTCGACGGACAACACCCTGCCGCCGTACTTCTCGCCGACCAGCCCGCTGCGTGTGGGTGACCGGGTCGGTGCGTTCGGCCCGACGGTGCTGTCGTACGGCTTCAACGAGTGGCGGCTCCAGCCGACCACCCCGGTCGACGCGGCCACCCCGCCGGCTGCCCGCACCACCTTCACGTCGACCAACCCGCGTACGGCGGCACCGGAGAACGTCGGCGGGGACCTCCGCCTGGCGAGCTTCAACGTGCTGAACTACTTCGTCCACTTCGGTGGCGAGGCGCGCGGCGCGGACGACGAGGCCGGTCTGCTGAAGCAGGAGGCGAAGATCGTTTCGGCCATCAACGCGCTCGGTGCCGACGTGGTCGCGCTGGAGGAGATCGAGAACTCGGTACGGTTCAACACCGCCGACCCGCAGCAGGCGCTCAAGCGGCTGGTCGCCGCCCTGAACACCGCCGCCGGTGCGGGCACCTGGGACTACGTCCGTACGCCCGCGCAGTTGCCGCCCGCGACCGCGCAGGACTTCATCACCACGGCGATCATCTTCAAGCCGGCGAAGGCCACGCCCAAGGGCGAGTCCCGCTCGGTCAACGACGAGAGCGTCTGGTTCAACGCGCGCGAGCCGATCGCGCAGAGCTTCACCTCCGGTGCGGCCACCTTCACCGTGGTCGCCAACCACCTGAAGTCCAAGAGCACCTCGGACGCGGCGACCGGCGACAACGCCGACGCCGGTGACGGTCAGGGCGCGTTCAACGGTGACCGGGTCCGCCAGGCGCGGGCGCTGGCCACCTTCGTCGACCAGTTGAAGACCGACAGCGGCAGCGACGACGTCCTGCTGCTCGGCGACTTCAACGCCTACACCCACGAGGACCCGCTCCAGGTCCTCTACGACAAGCAGTACGTCGACCTGAACACCACCGGTGAGGCGAGCTACGTCTTCGGTGGCGAGTCCGGTTCGCTGGACCACGCCATCGCGTCGCCGTCGCTGGCGGCCCGGGTCACCGGGGTCGACGTGTGGCAGATCAACTCGCACGAGTCGTTCGCGTTCGAGTACGACGGACACCCGGCGTTCTACGCGCCGAACCCGTACCGGGCCAGTGACCACAACCCGATCGTGGTCGGCCTCGACACCGCCCCGGCCGGTCCGGTGCAGGTGCAGCTCCTGGGCATCAACGACTTCCACGGTCGGCTCGAATCGCCGGGCAACGCCCCGGACGGTCGGCCGATCGGCGGAGCCGCCCAGCTCGCCGGCCTGGTCGGTCAGCTCCGTACGGCCAACCCGAACACCGTGTTCGTGTCGGCCGGCGACAACATCGGCGCGTCGACGTTCATCTCGGCCATCGACGGGGACAACCCGACCTTGGACGCGCTGAACATGATGGGCCTGGACGCCGCCTCGGTCGGCAACCACGAGTTCGACAAGGGCTTCGCCGACCTCGCCGGCCGGGTCACCGACCGGGCCGACTTCCCGTACCTCGGTGCGAACGTCTACCGGGGCAACGAGCGGGCCCTGCCCGCGTACGCGGTGAAGACGGTGGGCGGCGTACGCGTCGGCATCGTCGGTGTGGTCACCGAGCAGACCGCGTCGCTGGTCAGCCCGGACGGCATCGCCGGCCTCACCTTCAGGTCGCCGGTTCCGGAGGCCGAGGCGGTCGCCGCCGAGCTGAAGGACGGCAACCCGGCCAACGGCGAGGCCGACGTCGTGGTCCTCGTCGCGCACGAGGGTGCGGCACTGGAGAACATCGCCACCCCGGAGGCGCTCGCCGCCGACCCGGTGTTCGGTGCCTTCGTACGCGCCAGCGCCGACATTGACGTCATCGTCAGCGGGCACACCCACCAGCCGTACGCCTTCGAGATGCCGATCCCCGGCACGGACCGGCTCCGGCCGGTCGTCGAGGCACAGGAGTACGGCCGCAAGCTCGCCCAGGTGACGCTGAGCGTCGACCCGACGACGAAGGCGGTCACCGCCGCCGACGCCGGCCTGCTCGACGTGGTCGGCGCACCGTCCGACCCGGCGATCGCCCAGCTCGTCGCGACCGCCAAGGCCAACGCCGACGTCCTCGGCCAGCGGCCGCTCGGTGCGATCACCGCCGACATCCGGCGGGCTACCACCAACGGCCAGGAGGACCGGGGCAAGGAGTCGGCTCTCGGCAACTTCATCGCCGACGTGCAGCTCGCCGGCACGAAGGACGCCGGTCGGGGTGGGGCGCAGATCGCCCTGATGAACCCGGGCGGTCTCCGGGCCGACCTGGTGTACGCCCCGGACGGGGTGGTCACCTACTCCGAGGCGTTCTCGGTCCAGCCGTTCTCGAACGACGTGGTGACCAAGAGCTACACCGGGGCCGAGATCAAGCAGGCTCTGGAGCAGCAGTGGCAGCCGGCGGGGGCCTCCCGTCCGCTGCTCTGGCTCGGTGTCTCGAAGGGCTTCACCTACACCTACCTCCCGGACGCCCCGCAGGGCTCGCGGATCACGTCGATGAAGCTCAACGGCGTCGCGATCAACCCGACGGCCAGCTACCGGGTCACGGTGAACTCCTTCCTGGCGGCGGGCGGGGACAACTTCCTCGTCCTGGCCGGCGGCACCAACCGGGTCACCACCGGTGACAACGACCTGACCATGCTGACCGACCACCTCGCCGCGAACTCGCCGGTGACGGCGGACGCGGCGCCGCGTTCCTCGGTCGGTCAGCCCGGCCCGCAGTGCACCACGACGATCACCGGCCGCTACAGCAAGCCGCTGACCGTCTCGTCGGGCCTGACCTGCCTGGAGAACGCGACCGTCTCCGGACCGGTCACGGTCGCCGCCGGGGCGTCGCTGATCAGCACCGGAAGCACCATCTCCGGACCGGTCACGGCCAACCGCCCGGCGCTGTTCACCCTCACCGGGACCACGGTCTCGGGTCCGGTGACGGTGACCGGTGCGACCGGTGCGGTGCTGGTCGAGAAGGGCCGGATCTCCGGCCCGGTCTCGGTGACCAACAACACCGGCGGGGTACGCCTCGACACGCTCACCATCGCCGGCCCGGTCACCGTGACCGGCAGCTCCGGCAGCCAGCCCGTGCTGGTCGCCGGGAACACGGTCAACGGTCCGCTCTCCTGCTCGGGCAACACGCCCGCGCCGGGCAACGACGGCCGGCCGAACACCGTACGCGGTCCGGCGAGCGGGCAGTGCGCCCGGCTCTGACCTGACGACGTACCGAAGCGGTAGCGCACACCCCCGGTCCGGGGTCGCCTTCGACGGCGGCCCCGGACCGGGTCCTTTTCCGGTGTGTGCCGGCTCTCGAATCCGCCGATCCGGCAAGATTCGGTAAGGGTCCGGTGTTGTTCCCACCTGCGTGCCGCGGCCGGCGGCACCCGTGATCCGGCGGTATCTGACAAGGGAGTCCGACGTGAAGGCCGTTCAGTTCAGCGAGTACGGAGAGCCCGACGTGCTGCGGGTGGCCGAGGTGCCCGAGCCGCACGCCGGGGCGGGGCAGATCCGGGTGGCGGTACGGGCGGTCGGCGTCAACCCGTGGGAATGGAAGGTACGCAGCGGCGCCATGCAGGGATTCCTACCGCTGACCCTGCCCACCATTCCGGGCAGTGAGGTCGCGGGTGTGGTCGACGAGATCGGCGACGGCATCACCGGTGTCTCGGTCGGGGACGAGGTGTTCGGGTTCGTCGTCGGCGCCGCGTACGCCGAGTACGCCGTGCTGGCGCAGGACCACTTCGCGCACAAGCCGGCGGCCCTGCCCTGGCCGGAGGCGGCGGCGCTGCCGGTCGCGGCCGAGACCGCCGTACGCGCCCTGGACTCGCTCGACCTCGCCGAGGGGCAGACCCTGCTGGTCAACGGTGCCGCCGGTGGGGTCGGGCTGGCCGCTGTGCAGTTCGCCATGCAGCGCGGTGCGACCGTGATCGGCACCGCGAGCGAACCGAACCACGACTTCCTCCGCTCGATCGGCGTCACCCCGGTCACCTACGGCGAAGGTCTGGTCCGGCGGGTGCTCGACATCTCCCCGACCGGGGTGGACCGGGCCCTGGACGTGGCCGGTCGGGGCGGTCTGCCCGACCTGATCGAGCTGGCCCACGGCACCGACAACGTGCTCACCGTCGCCGACCCCGAGGCCCAGAAGTACGGCGTACGCTTCGCCGCCAACCGCGCCAAGAACCCGTTCCCGGCCCTGGACCAGGTCGCCCGCCTGATCGAACAGGACAGCTTCACCCTCCCGGTCGCGGAGACCTTCCCGCTGGAACGGGCCGCCGACGCCCACCGGATCAGCCAGGCCGGCCACATCCGCGGCAAACTCGTCCTCCTCCCCGCCTAACACCCCCTCCCTCCCTCCCCTCCCTCCCCCCACCCCTCCTCCCCCCCACCCCGCGCGTCCGCGATCTAGGGCAAATGGTTGTGCTCAAGAGATCAACGAGCCCCCATTTGCCCTAGATCGCGGACGGGGGGAGGGGGGAGGGGAGGAGGGGAGGAGGGGGTTATGGGGTCAGGGCGTGGAAGGCGCCGGCGCGGGTGGCGACGTAGATGCGGCCGCGCCAGACGGCCGGGGTGGACTCGATGCAGCCGCCGAGCTTGACCTGCCAGAGGGGTTTCGGCATGACCGTGGTGTCGGCGACGTCGTAGGCGTGCAGAACCCCGGCGCAGTCGCCGATCAGCAGGACGTCGTCGACCACCACCGGGGACTGCCAGGTCGGTCCGGGCAGGTCGAACCGCCAGCGGACCGTACCGGTGGCCCGGTCGATGCCGAGCACCTCACCCCCGTTGGTGTCGAAGATGGCCACGTCCCGGTGCAGGGCCGGGGTGCCCCAGGCCCCGGCGGGCCGCCCGTCGGTGTCGTGCACCCGCCAGACCAGCGGGTCGTCCGCCCGGCGGGGATCGAGTTTGACCAGTTGGCCGACCTCGCGGGAGCGGGCGGTGCCGCGTTCGTACTCGGCGCCGACGTAGAGCGCGCCCTCGGCGTCGACCACCACCGTGGCGTCGGTGTCGTCGCCCATCCAGAACCGGAAGACCCGTTTCGGCGTACGGCCCTCCTTCAGCCCGCTGATGTCCCAGCCCTGCACCAGGCCACCGGAGTTGGCGAAGTAGACGGTGTCGCCGTACACGGCGACCGAACTCTCGATCGACACCATCCGGTCGCCGATGTCGCGCAGGAGTTGCGCGTCCCAGCCGGGGGCGTGGAAGACCAGCTTCGGGGCGACCGTCACCTTCCCGTCCGGGCCGTAGCCCCGGTTGAGCTTGACGATGTGGAACTGGCTGTTCTCGCCGCCCTCGAACAGGTAGTCGTCGATGACGATGGCGGAACCGTCCCAGTCGTCGTTCCAGAGCGTCGGTGAGACCGCCCGGGCGGAGAGCTTCCACAGCTCGGTCGGCTTGCCCCGGTCGATCGCGATGATCCGGTAGTAGTTGTCCCGGGACCCGGTGTAGACCAGCGGGAAGCCGTCCGGGTCCACCGTGACCGAGCCCTTGATGATGTCGCCGGTGGGGAAGTCGGGCAGGATCCGCTCGCCGGTCACCGCGTCGAGGAAGTGCACCTTGCGGTCGTACGCGCCGAAGACCACCCAGGTCCGCCCGGCCCGTTCGAACACGGCCGGTTGACCGGTCCAGCCGGATCCGCACCACTGCCGGGTGCCCTTGTCGTCGGTGGACTCGGCGCAGAGCCCGCCGCTGCGGGGGAACTTCCACGCCGGCTTCGGGGCGGTGCGCGGCAGCGGGCCGGTGCCGTACCAGGTGCGGGTCGGGTTGCCGCGGAAGGTGAGCAGACCGGGGACCTTGTCGCCGTACGGCTGGCCCACCCCGGCCGGGTCCGACCACCGGGTGTCGGGCGCGGCGGTCGCGGTGGGCGCGCTCGCGCCGGCCGTCGCGGACCTTTCCCCGGTCACCCAGGACGACCCGGTACGGTCCGGCGCCTCACCCCGGTCGCAGGAGACCCCACCCAGGAGCAGCCCGAGTACGACGATCGCCGCGACGAGCCGGCTCGGGCGCCGATCACTGGGTGGCCTCATCGGGTCAGTCTGCCGACCGTCCCGCCGGTCGACGCTCATCCCATCCGACTGTTTCGATATCTGCGCTGTCAGTGCATGTCGGACGAACGGACGAGCCCACGCCGCCGTGGCGCGGGACCTCACCTGTCGCATGCCCTCAGTAGCATTGCGTGCGGATGTGGGTTGGGTCACCACCGACCCGCCGCACCCGGTCGACGAGGGGTGGTGACGATGACACTGACCGAACTGGACACCGATCCGCGGCCGGACCTCGCCGCCGGGCCCGCCCGGCCGGGTGGTCGCCGGCTGCGGGGTGTCCGGCGCCGCCGGTTGCGCCGGCTGCTGGTGCCGACCCCCAACCGGTTCGTCCTGGTCGGAATCATGCTGGTGCTGCTGTTCGCGCTGACCGCCGGCATCGCCGGGCTGGCCGCACGGGCCGCCGTCGACGCCGGGGAGGTGATGGTCACCAGCGCCGCCCAGATGAGCGGCAACGCCCAGGCGATGCACCGGTGGCTGGCCGAGGCCGATGCCGCCGCCACCGGCCGGTTCCTCGCCCCACCCGACTCCGGCCAGCGGGTGCAGCTCAACCGCAACTACGAGGACGCGCTCGGCGAGGTACGCCGGCTGCTGGCCGAGTCGGCCGGGCTGACCGGCGGCGACCCGGACCGGGCCACCGGGTTGGCCCGGGTGGCGAACCAGTTGCCGGTCTACACCGACCTCGTTCGGCGGGCCCAGGAGCTGGGGGCGGAGCCGGCCGACAGGCGGCTGGACGCGCTGCTCGGCTCGGCGTACCTGCGGGAGGCGTCCGGCTACCTGCGCGGTGTCCTGCTGCCCGCCGCGCAGCAGCTCTGGGAGGACGAGACGACCAGGCTGAGCGAGGCCCGGCGGGACGGCCAGCTCGCCCTGTTCGGGTCGATCGGCATCACCCTGCTCACCCTGGTCCCGCTCTGGTGGAGCCAGCGCTACCTGCGGCGGCGGACCAAGCGTCGGGTCAACCCCGGGCTGGCGTTGGCCACCGCCGCCATGCTCGCCACCACCTGCTGGCTGGTGGTCTCCTGGCGGCACTGGCCGCAGGCCGAGGAGCGGCTGACGGTCGCGGGCCGCAAGCTCGACCAGCACCGGGACCTGATCGAGATCCAGCGCGACGCACTTCGCGCCCGTGCCGACGTCCACCTGCGACTCGGCGGTAACAGCAACCAGTACGGCATGGTGGCCCTGAACGAGCGGTTCCGGCGGGACGCGCACTGCGATTCGACCGTGGCCGGCTTCACCGACCAGATGCGGGTCCTGGTCGGCGTCTGGTGCACCGGTCACGATCGGTACATCGTGGAGAACGAGCGGCTCGGCGCCCACCCGGCGGCGGTCGCCGCGGCGCTGCCCGGCGGGGAGGTCGCCACCGCGTTCACCCACTACGACACCGAGCTGACGAAGGAGATCAACCGGGTCGACCGGGAGATCTACCAGGAGCTGACCAACACGCCACCGGCACCGACCTCGCTGGGTGTGGTCACGCTGCTGCTCTGCCTGATCGGCGCCGCCGGGGTGGCGGTCGGCATCGGGGTACGGGTGAGGGAGTACCGATGACGAGTTACCCGACCGGACCGCGTCGCGCCACCGCCGTACTCGCTGTGGTGCTGCTGCTCGCCGGGAGCGGCTGTGCGAGCAGTTACCAGCCGCCGCCGGTGGCTTCGCCGTACCCGGTCGGGGCGCAGCGGCCGGCGCCGACCCCCAGCCCGATCAGCGCGCCCGACTGTGACGCGCGGCTGAGCCTGCGGCCGGATCCGACCCCGCCGGGCACATACGTCGAGCAGGGTTACATCCGGGCCGGGGTGGACCAGACGATGACCCGGATGACTTCCCGTAATCCGGCCACCGGGGAGTTCGAGGGCTTCGACATCGAGTTGCTGCACGAGGTCGCCAAGGCGATGTTCCCCGGCAGGGACCCGAAGGAGACGCTACGGTTCGTCGTGGTCACCTCGGGCGAGCGGCAGCAGCGGCTCAACGACGGGACGGTGGACATCGTCGCCGACTCGATGACCGCGACCTGCGCGCGTGCCACGGAGGTCGCCTTCTCCACCGACTACCTCGACTCGGGGCAGACCGTGCTGGTGCGCGGCGACTCCCCGTACCAGGGGATCGGGGACCTGGGCGGCAAGGCGGTCTGTGCGGCGACCGGCACCACCTCGCTGGAGCACACCCGGGCCCGGCCGGAGAAGCCGCTCCCGGTGTCGGTGCCGAACTGGACCGACTGCCTGGTCATGCTGCAACAGAAGCAGGTCGAGGCGATCTCCACCGACCACAATGTGCTACTCGGTCTCCGGGACCTCGACCCGACCACCCGGCTGGTCACCCAACCGCCGTCGCGCCCGACCGGTGACACCTCCTGCGACTGGCACGACGAGCCGAAATCGGCCTGCACCTGGTTCAGCGACGAACCGCACGCGATCGCCACCCGGCAGGACGACGTCGCCCTGCTCCGGTTCGTCAACCACGTGCTGGAGCAGGTCCGGCAGAACGGCAGGTGGGTGCAGATGCACGAGAAGTGGCTGGAGGAGCACCCGGACAACGGGCCGCCCCCGGCCCGCTACGGCCCCAACCTGTCCTGGCCCCCGGGCATGTGAGGACGGGATGGCCGAACCACGCGCACGGGAACATCCGGGAGGACAGCACCAGCCGGAGGTGCAGCACCAGCAGGGCGGGTCGGCTCAGCCGGAGGCGGAACTGCGCCGGCTGCGGGCCGAGTGCGCCCGGCTGGCCGGCGCCCTGGTGGTCCGCGACGAAGCGGACGGCTACCGGCAGTTGGAGCGGCCGGACGCCGCCGGGGCGACCGCCCGCGCCTGGCAGGACGTCCAGTGGCGGATCGGAGAGCTCGCCGCCCAACTCGCCGCCGCCCAGCAGTTGCTCGACCGGGCGGACCTGTTGCGTCAGCGCCGCTTCGCCGGCCCGGTCGAACGGTCGGGCCTGGTCGCCGAGCTGGACCCGGGCGCACCGGCGGGTGACACCGAGCTGTGGGCACTGCTGCGCGGCCCGTGCGAGGTGGTCCTGACCGCGGCCACCGGTGCACCCGTCGAGGTGATCACGTTGCCGCTGCCGGAGGTGATCGTCCGGGCCGGCGAGCACCACGCCGCGATCCTGGCCGTGGCCGAGGCGGTCGCCGCCGCCCGCGCCACCATGCTCACCCGGCTCGAAACGGTGGTCGGGCGGCTCGCCGAGGTGCGGGGCCGGGCGGCCGGGGTGTCCGTACCGGACGCGCTGGTCGAGGGCTTGCAGGCCGAGATCGACTCG
Organism: Micromonospora sp. NPDC004704; assembly: GCF_053601675.1. Lineage (NCBI taxonomy): Bacteria > Bacillati > Actinomycetota > Actinomycetes > Micromonosporales > Micromonosporaceae > Micromonospora > Micromonospora sp. NPDC004704. Next base: position 50,995 of record NZ_JBSGCD010000037.1, read on the forward strand.
CTGCGCCGGGGCGGGGAGCGGGATCCGCTGGGGGCGGCCGACGGGGTGGCCTGGGCCGCAGCCCGGGACCGGCTCGCCGCCCGGATCACCGAACTCGGCGTACGGGTGGGACGGGCCGAGGAGCTGCGCGGCCGGTTGCCGGGCCTGGTGGACGAGTTGCGGCTGCTGATCGGTCGACTCGACGCGGACGAGACCGAGGCGCGACACGCGTGGCGGGGCCTCACCCCGATCCCGGGCGATCCCGACCCCGGCCCCGATTCCGGCCCACCGGTGCCGCAGGCCGCGACCCTGCGGGTACGGCTGCGCGCGGTCGAACGCCGATGCCGCCGGGGCGAGTGGTGGGACGCGGTCGACGAGGAGTCCGAGCCGGCCGAGATCGGTGCCGCGGTGACCTCGGCGGCGGAACAGGCCGCGCGGGCCCGGGACGCGGCCGGGATACGGCGGCGACGCCTCTACGACTACCGGATCGAGCTTCGGGGCCGGCTGGACGCCTTCCAGCGCAAGGCGTTCGGTGCCGGCCGTTCCGAGGACCTGGCCCTGACCGACCTCTACAACGAGGCCCGGCGTCGACTCCGGGCGGATCCGCTCGACGCCCCGGCCGCCGACCGGGCGGTCAACCGGTACCTGCACGCGGTGAACGAGGAGGGTCCGGCATGAACGGCTGTCTCGCCCGCGACTGTCCGGGCGCCGTCGACCTCGACGGCTTCTGCCTCAAGTGGGGCCACCGCTGCGCCGGCCAGTCCGGTGAGGACTCCGCCGGCTCCAACGGCTCGAACGGCGTCGAGGGTGGCTCGGTGGCGGGATCCGGGCCGGTGCGCGGCGGCGCTCCGAGCGCGTTCGCCCGGCCGTCGGTGGCCGCCCGTCCGAGCCGGCCCGCCACCGCACCGTCAGCGTCGGCGGGAGCGAGCAGCCCGGCGGGACCGAGCGTTCCGGGCCCGGTCGGGGTCAGCTCGGGTGGTGCCGGCTGGCGTACGGGGTCGGGCAGCGGATCGACCGGTGGCGGCTCCGGTGGGGGTGCGGGCGCCCGGCCGGGCGGTGGACCACCACCCGGCTTCGGCGGCGGGACCCGGCGCTGGTTCGGGCTGGTCGAGATGCCGGTGGTCCCGCCCCGGGATCCGCTCACCGCGATCCGGGCCGAGCACGCCGTACCCGAACACGCCCGGATCTGTGCCCGGTCCTCCTGCCGGCGCCCGGTCGGCCGGACCGACGGCACCGACTCCGGCATCACCACCGGCTACTGCCCGCACTGCGGCACCCCGTTCTCGTTCGTCCCGCCGCTGCACGACGGCGACGTGATCAAGCAGCGGTACCGGATCCGGGGCTGCATCGGCTACGGCGGGATGGGCTGGATCTTCGCCGCCCGGGACGAGGACATGGACGCAAGCTGGCGGGTGCTCAAGCGCCAGCGGGCCGCCGAGGACGCCACCGCCGCCGAGGCGTTCGTCGGGGAACGGCGGGCACTGATCGCCCTGGACCACCCGAACATCGTCAAGATCTACGACTTCGTGCCGCCGGAGGCGGGCGACGGTACGCCGTACATCGTGATGGAGTTCGTGGGCGGGCAGTCGCTGGACGAGATGCGACCGCGCCCGTCCGGCTGGGGCGTACCGGGGCCGCTGCCGTTGCCGCAGGTGCTGGCGTACGGGCTGGCCATCCTGGACGCCTTCGAGCACCTGCACGAGCAGGACTGGCTCTACTGTGACCTGAAGCCGGACAACGTCATGCACGTCGGCAACCGCCTCAAGCTGCTCGACCTCGGTGCCGCCCGCCGCGCCGACGACCTGGACAGCCCGCTGCTCGGCACCCGTGGTTTCGAGGCGCCCGAGGTGCACAGGCACGGGGCACGGGCCGCCTCGGTCCGCTCCGACCTCTACACCGTCGGGCGCACCCTCGGGGCGCTCAGCCTGGCCGCCAACACCAGCCAGTACGTGAGCCGGTTCCCGGACGGGCGGCTGCCGGACGCGGTGCCGCAGTTGCTCGACGAGCACGAGTCGTACCGCCGGTTGCTGGCCCGGTCGACCCACCCGGAGCCGGGCCGCAGGTTCGGTTCCGCCGACGAGATGTACGCGCAGGTGCACGGCGTACTCCGGCAGGTGCTCGCGGAGCAGGGGCAGGAGGTGCCGCCCACGGCGTCCACCCTGTTCGGGCTCGCGCCCCGCCCGTTCGGCGCGTACGACGATCTGACCACGCCGGTGCCGGCGGCGATGGTCGCCACCGCGCTCCCGGCGCCGCTGATGGATCTCGCCGATCCCGGTGCCGGTTTTCTCGGCTCGGTCGGCGCGGTCCAGCCGGCGGAGCTGATCGGCCTGCTCGGTCGGGCACCGGAGCGCAGCCGGGACGTGCTGCTCCGGCTGACCCGGGCCTACCTGGACGCCGGGCAGCCCGAGCTGGCCGCCGGCACCCTGACCGAGCTGGCCGCCCGGCCGGACGCCCCGGTCGACGACTGGCGGCTGGACTGGCACCACGGGCTGGTCGCCCTGGCCTCGGGCGACATCGGCGCCGCCCGCCAGCACTTCGACACCGTGTACGGGCTGCTCCCCGGCGAACTGCCGGCCCGACTCGGGTACGCGGTGACCAGCGAACTCGACGGCGACCTGCCCACGGCCGAGCGGCACTACGCGGCAGTCTGGGCCACCGAGCGCTCGTCGCTGAGCGCGCTGTTCGGGCTGGCCCGTACCCGGTTGGGGCAGGGTGACCGGCGGGGAGCCGCGGCGGCCCTGGACGAGGTGCCGGAGACGGCCAGCTACCGGGTGCCGGCGCAGGTCGCGAAGGTCAGGGCGCTGTTGTCCGGTGCCCGGGTGGCGGATCCGGCCGAGGTCGACCTGGTGGACGCCGCCGTCGCGGCGGAGGCGATCGACCTGACCGGGGCCGCCCGGGACAGCCTCACCGCCGAGGTGCTGGAGGTGGCGCTCGCCTGGGCGGTGCCGCGCCAGCCGGCCGGCACGGAACAGGTGTTCGGGGTGCCGCTGGCCGAGGAGCGGCTGCGGGAGCGGCTGGCCGAGGTCTACCGCTCGCTGGCCCGGCAGAGTGTGTTGCGCCAGGAGCGGGTCGCCCTGGTGGACCGGGCCAATCAGGTACGTCCCTGGACCTGGCTGTGAACCTCCGTACCCGCGCAGTGCCGCGCCGTCTCTGCCCGCTTCGATCCGGGGAGGTGCGCCGGTGAGCGCTGGCCCGAGCTTCGATATCAGCACCCACTACGAGATGTACCTGCCGACCGAGGGGACGCTGGTGGACGTGGTCGCCACCGTCCGCTCGACCGGCACGGCGGCCGGGGACGGTGGGTCCGGACTGGTGGCGCCGCACCTCGCCGAGGTGATCCTGCTGGACTGTTCGGGTTCGATGGGGTCACCGACGAGCAAGCTGATCCAGGCTCGTCGGGCGGCGATCGCGGCCATCGACGCGCTGCCGGACGGGGTCCGGTTCGCCGTGGTGGCGGGGACCCACACCGCGGAGATGATCTATCCGGGGACGGCCCGGTTGATGGTTGCCGGCGACACCACCCGGACCGCCGCGAAAGAGGCGCTGCGCCGTACCGGTGCCGGTGGCGGTACGGCGATGAGCAGGTGGCTCCGGCTGGCGGCCCGGATCTTCGACGAGGCGCCGGGCAGCGTACGGCACGCGATCATGCTCACCGACGGGCGCAACGAGAGCGAACCCGTCGCCGAGTTGGACGCGATCCTGGGCGAGTGCGCCGGTCAGTACACGGTGGACTGCCGGGCGATCGCCGAGCGGCCGGGGGTGCACGCCTGGCGGGGCACCGAGCTGATCCGGATCGCCGACGCGCTCGGCGCGAACCCGGTGGTGCCGGTGGAGGACCTCGACCGGCTCTCCGCCGAGTTCACGCAGCTCATCGCGGGCGCCCTGGGTCAGCGGACGGCGGACGTCCGGTTGCGCGTACGGACGTCGGCGCTGGCCGGGGTCCGGTTCGTCAAGCAGGTGTACCCGACCATCGCCGACCTCGCCGAGCTGGCCCAACCGGTCGACGGTCAGACCACCGACTATCCGATCGGGTCGTGGGGCGAGGGGCACCGGGACTACCACATCGGGCTGGCGGTGCAGCCGATGGCGGCCAACGAGACCCGCCGGGTGGCCTGGCTGAGCCTGCTGGTGCCGGGCGTGGCCGAGCCGGCCGACGTGCTGCCCGACCAGGACCGGCCGGCCGGGGTCGGGATCGCCGAGGTCGGGCAGACGGCGGTGGCGGTGGAGTGGACCGAGGACATCGCCCGCTACACCGGGATCAACCCGACGGTGGCCCACTACACCCGGCAGCAGGAGCTGGCGGCGGCGATCCGGGCCGCCTGGGAGGCGTTCGACGAGCGCCGGCTCGCCGACGCCGAGGCGTTGATGGGGCGGGCGGTGGCGTTGGCGTACGCCGCCGGTGCGCACGACAAGCTGGCCGTCTTCGACCGGGTGGTGAAGATCGAGGACGCCGCGTCGGGACGGGTGCGGCTCCGGCCGGACGTCGACCCCGGCCACTGGCAGGTGCCGACCGTGACCGGCCACCACACCCGTTCCTGGGACACCGCCGGTCCGACCGGTCTCAGCGGCCCGAACGACGGGCCCGACAACGGCGCCTCCGGTCCCGTACCGCTCGGTGGGGTGCCGGGTCCACGCTCGCCGGAGGTGGAGGTCGCCCCGCTGCCGGACGAGTGCCCGGAGTGCCGGACCCGCCGCCGGGGGCGGTTCTGCGAGCGGTGCCGGTACGACTTCCACGCGAGCTGGACCGGCTGATGGCCTTCGACCTCTTCGAGTGGCTGGAGCGGTTCGACAACATCTCGTCGATCGTGGTCAGCACGATCGCCGTACTGGCGATGATCGGGGGCAGTGCCGCCTGGCAGCGCCGCCGGCCGGGCCGGACCGCGGTGACCACGGAATCGGTACGCGCACTGGTGGCCGCCCAGCGCGACGCGGTACCGGCGCACGCGTACCAGTTCCTCGACGGTTCGGTCTCCTCGCTCTCTGCGATCTACGTACGGCAACGGGTCGCGCCGGGTGCCGGTCCGATCGGGCCGGTCCCGGCGTTCGAGGCCGACCGGCTGCTCCGTACCGACCCGCACCTGTTGCTGGTCGGACCGGCGGGCAGCGGCAAGACCACCTTCGTCGGGCACGCGGTGCGGGAACTGGCGCGCGGCTTCACCGGCACCGGGACCGGTCGGGGTCGGGCCGGGGCGCCGGAGCAGGTCGGGTTGGCGCTGTCGGCGACCGCCCTGGTCGACCGGTCGTTGCCGGAGGCGCTGGCCGAGGCGTACCGGTTCGGGCTGCCGACCGTGTTGACGGGTCAGCCGCCGGGGCGGTCGGGCCGGTGGCTGGTGCTGGTCGACGGGGTGGACCGGATCACCGATCCGAACGTCCGGTCACGGGTCCTGGGGCAGTTGCGGGAGTGGGCGGCCCGGGTGGACCACCCGTACCGGCTGCTGCTCACCACCCGCCCGCTGGCGGCGGAGGAGACGACCGCGCTGCGGACGTACTTCGCCGAGCATCGCCTGCTGCCGTTCGACCCGGCCGACCTGTCGGTGTTTGCCGAGCGCTGGTTCCGGGACCGGGTGGCCGACCCGGAGCGGGCCGATCGCGACCGGGACCGGTTCCGGGTGGAGCTGGACCGGGTCGACCTGGCCGAGCTGACGGGCAACCCGTTGCTGGTCACGCTCGCGGCGCTGAGCTGGGAGGGCCGGTCGGGGGTGTTGCCGCCGGGGCCGGCGGAGCTGCTGGACCGGTTCGTCCCGCACCTGGTCGAGAGCGGTGCCGCCGCGGTGGAGGAGACCGGCGCCGCGCTGGGCCGCCGGGGCGGTTCGGGTACGGCGGTAGCCGCCTGGCTGGACGAGCAGGTCGAGGGCCTGTGCGAGGCTGCGGCGGCGGGCTGGCTGCGCGACCGTGCCGCGGTTTCGGCGGCGGTCGGCTGGACCAACGAGCACGCCCCGGTCCCGCCCGGTGGGCTGCTGCGGGACTGGCCCGGTCGGGTCCGCGCCCTGCTCGTCGCCACCGGGTTGTACGTCCCGCGTGGCGCCGACGCCGACCCGCTGACCCGGGCGGTGGCGGAGTACCTGGCGGCGGGGCCGGTGGCCCGGTCCTGGCAGGAGCCGGAGTGGTTGGCGCTGATGGCCGACCCGGCGACCCGTGGGACGGCGGTGTACGCGCTGGCGCGGGCGGGTCGGGCGACCGAGTCGACGCTGACCCGGTTGGCCGCCGGAACCGGTGCGCAGGTGCTCGCCTCCGGGCAGCTGCTCGGCGCCGGGATCCCGATGTCGGACGGGGTACGGGACAAGATCCTGGCCGAGTTGTTGCGGCACTGGCAGGCCGGTGAGCGCCCGTTGGCCGCCGACTGCCTGGCGGTGCTGGCCGAGCTCGCCGTGGCGCCGGTGATCCGGCGGGCGGTGTTCGACATCTCCGCCGATCCGCGTTGGCCACGTCAGGTGCGCTCGGCCGCCACCACCTTCGCCGCCGTGCCGGCCCTGCACCGCCCCACGCCGGATTGAGGCATTCTCGGGACGCCGCGCTGGCGACGCTCGTCCTTGCTGACCGCGCCGTACGGGGGCCGGTGGATCGCACCGGCCTCCCCGTACGGGACGGGTCAGAAGGCGTGGGTGACGGTGAGGGTGATGTTGGAGCAGGAGGCGGCCCGGCTGGTGAGGGCGTTCTTCTCGGCGGTGTCGACGGTGAGCCGCCAGCGGGTCTTCACCGCCACCCACTCGCCGATGTAGCGGCAGAGCTCGCGGGTCGGCACCCAACTCGCCGGGTCCTGGTCACCCTTGGACTGGTTCACGTTGTCCGTCACCGCGACCAGCGCCCGTACGTCGCCCATGTCGTTGGCGTACGACTGGCGCCGGGAGGTGGTCCACGAGCGGGCGCCGGAGTCCCACGCCTCGGCCAGCGCCACCATGTGGTCGATGTCCAGGTCGGACGGGTTGGTCCAGTAGGCCCCGTCGTAGTACGAGAACCACCGGCCGCCGGTGAGGGAACAGCCCGAGCCGACCGACGGGTTGGTGGTGGCCTCGGCGATCAGGACCTCGTAACGGGTGTTGCAGCCGTCGCCGTCGGCGTCGATCCAGTGCGGGAAGAGGTCGCGGTTGTAGCCGGTGCGGATCTCGGAGGCGACCGGCAGGTTCGCGACCATCGTGCGCAGCGGCTGGGAGACGGTCGCGGCCTGGGCCGGGTTGGCGAGACCGAGGACGGCGAGGGTGGCGGTGGCCAGCAGGGTGGTGGCCCAGCGCAGGGGGGTACGGGTCATCACGGCTCCATCTGTGGGGGCAGTTGATCTGCCTGACCCCTATATAGACGTAGCTGGATTTCGTTTGGCTCCACCCGCGCATGAACGATGGTTAAATTTCCACCCTGTTTCCGTCCTCGGTCCCGCCGACCCGGTCAACCGGTCGCGACCAGCGAATCCGTCGGCGACGTACGCGGCTTCGGGGTCTTGCTGGTGAGCTGGAACCAGAACGAGCCGTAACCCGGCAGGGTGAGCTGGTACGGCCGGCTACTGATCAGCGGAAACGTCGTCTGCCCGGTCAACTCCACCGGCAGGTGACCGATGAACCGGCTGCCCAGCGGCAACTGCGCCGGCTGCGGATGGCGGGACAGGTTGTGTACGCAGAGCACCACCTCGTGCCCGTCCGGCCCGTCGTACTCGCGCAGGAAGGCGAGCACGGTGGAGTTCTTGCCACCGAGGTCACGGAAGGAGCCCAGGGCGAGCGCGGGATGCTGCTTGCGTACGGCGATCATCTGCCGGGTCCACTGCAACAGCGACGCCGGCTGTTCGAGCTGACGCTCCACGTTGACCGCCTGGTACCCGTACACCGGGCCCTGGTTGACCGGCAGGAACAGCGCGCCGGGGTCGGCGTTGGAGAAGCCGCCGTTGCGGTCCGGCGACCACTGCATCGGGGTACGGACCCCGTTGCGGTCGCCCAGCCACACGTTGTCGCCCATGCCGATCTCGTCGCCGTAGTAGAGCACCGGCGAGCCGGGCAGCGAGAGCAGGAGCGAGGTGAACAGCTCGATCTGGTTGCGGTCGTTGTTGACCAGGGGGGCCAGCCGGCGCCGGATGCCCAGGTTCACCCGCATCCGGGGGTCCTTGGCGTACTCGTCGTAGAGGTAGTCGCGTTCCTCGTCGGTGACCATCTCCAGGGTCAGCTCGTCGTGGTTGCGCAGGAAGGTGCCCCACTGACAGCCCTGCGGGATCTGCGGGGTCTGGGCGATGATCTCCGAGATCGGGAAACGGGACTCGCGGCGTACCGCCATGAAGATCCGGGGCATCACCGGGAAGTGGAACGCCATGTGGCACTCGTCGCCACCGGCCTCCGGATCACCGAAGTAGTCGACCAGGTCGGCGGGCCAGAGGTTCGCCTCGGCGAGCAGGACCCGACCGGGGAACTCCTCGTCCACGGTCTTGCGCAGCCGTTTCAGGTACGCGTGCGTCTCCGGCAGGTTGGCGCAGTCGGTCCCCTCCCGCTCGTAGAGGTAGGTGACCGCGTCCAGCCGGAACCCGTCGATGCCGAGCCCCAGCCAGTAGCGCACCACGTCGAGCATGGTCTCGCGTACCACCGGGTTGTCGTAGTTCAGGTCTGGTTGGTGGGCGAAGAAGCGGTGCCAGTAGAACTGCTGCCGGACCGGATCGTAGGTCCAGTTCGACGGCTCGCTGTCGCAGAAGACGATCGGGACCTGCGCGTACTCGGTGTCGGTGTCCCGCCAGACGTAGAAGTCCCCGTACGGGCCGGTCGGATCCTGCCGGGACTGCTGGAACCACTCGTGCGTGTCGGAGGTGTGGTTCAGCACCAGGTCGGTGATCACCCGGATGCCCCGGCTGTGCGCCTCGTCGATCAGCGTCACGAAATCGTCGATGGTCCCGAACTCGGGGGCGACGCTCAGGTAGTCGCGGATGTCGTACCCGCCGTCGCGGCGGGGGGAGTCGTAGAACGGTGGCAGCCAGAGGCAGTCGACGCCGAGCCACTTCAGGTAGTCCAGCTTGGTGGTCAGGCCGGGCAGGTCCCCGAAGCCGTCCCCGCTGGCGTCGAAACACGCCTGGACGAACATCTCGTAGAAGATCGCCCGCTGGTACCACCGCGGTTCGACCGGCATTTCACGAGCCTGCCGCCGGTTGGTGGCCGGCGTCGGAAGTACGGGCATCTGCCTGGACAGCAGCCCCAGATCCTGGTCCGTGGACGGGATCGTCAGCGCGTTGACGCGCTCAGCTAGATCGGACATGGTTCTCCTCCGGGGTTCCAAGATGGAGGGCCCGCAGGTTCGACAGTCGGCGCACCCGCGGGTCACGCGGGAAGGAATCGCCGGCATCGGTGACGGCGGGTTCACCGCCCGTTCATCCGCTTCAACCGGGGCTGACGATCAGCGGTAACGCCGATGTTTCAGTAGCGAATCCGACGATCGACGCGGGACCGGGTGGTGATCGCCCCACACCCCCTCTCACCAGCGCGTACGCGCGCTGAACGGGCGCTGCGACGCGTCCCGGAGGCGAGCCGTGTCGTGCCATTGTATGGGCGTTAGACCTATTTGTACCTTCTGTGCGCACGGGCGGCGGTCGGAAATCTGACTGAACATCACCCGTTGTGTTCGGTGAACAGGCATGGTTAAGCTCATCGTGCGCGCCCCAATCGCCCGCTTCCCCCGTGGCAGGCGATCGGGGCGCGCACCTATTTCCCGGCCCCCACCCCGGATCCGGGGCTCACGCGAGTGAAGCCCAACCAAGCACTTCCCGCCCTAGACCGACGCGTCGTCGGGGCGGCTGGGCGGGTGGTTGGCCCGGTGGCGGCGGACGGCGTCGCGGTTCGCGCAGGCGGGGGAGCAGTAGCGCTGACGGCCGTTGCGAGAGGTGTCGGCGTAGATGGTGGTGCAACCGGTGCGGGCACAGCGACCGAGCCTGCCCATGCCCCGGCCGGCGAGGTGCAGCGCGGTGCCGACCCCGACCAGGGCCCGCAGCACGGTTGCCAACGGCACCCCGTCGTCGCGGTAGTGCAGATGCCAACCGGTGCCCTCGTGGTCGGAGAGCCGGGGGTACGCCGAGGCAGCCGCCAGCAGCGCGTTGACGAGCCCGGCCCGGCGGACCTCGTCCGGCGCGTCCACGATCGCGCACCACTGGTCGAGCAACTCCGACGCCGCCGCCAGGTCCCGGTCGTCGACCGCCATGTCGATCACCAGGCCGGCGGCGCGGCAGCGCCGTACCAGGTCGACGGTTGACGTCGGGCGGTTGTTGGCCAGGTCGACGGCGAGGCGTACCGCGTCCTGCCCGTAAGGGTTGAGATGCACAATGGCATTACATCAGGCTCGGGTACGTGAACACCGAAGACGATCACCGCTGGCGTACCCGTTCCCGTCACCGTACGAGCGGGGGTGTGGTCACGTACCAGTCCTGCCATTGCGGGCTATGGCGACTACTCAACGTAATCGTGCCGGAGTGGCCCTGTCCGGCCGGATCGGATCCGGCGGTGTTCGAGTTATCCGTTCCCGGTCCGGTGTGTCGATCGGCGGTGGCCGGGTAGACCGGCGTCGTGTGGCTAACCGAACGGTCGAATTGTCCCGCGCCTCCCGGACCACGGTCGGCGCCCACTCCCGCCGAGCCCGGTACGGCCGGGGTGGGCTCCCGATGACCGGGCCGGCGCCGCGACGGTTCGGCTTCGCGTTCGCGCAGTCCTTCCGGGTGCCGCTGTCGCTCGTCGGCATCCGCCCGGACACCGCCTGGGTCACCGTCGACGACACTCTGGTCGTCCGGTACGGCCCATGGCGGCTGCGTACTCCCCGGTCGAACATCGTCGGGGCCGAGCGTGCCGGTCCGTACAAGTGGTGGCGGATCCTGGGCCCGCACGTGTCGATGGTCGACCGGGGTCTGAGCTTCGGCACCACGACCGCCGCGGGCGTCTGCATCCGGTTCCGCGAACCGGTCCCCGGCATGGCCCCCGGCCGCTGGTTGCGGCATCCCGGCCTCACCGTCACGGTCGACGACCCGGACGGCCTCGTCGCGGCCCTGAACACCTGATGCTGTGAGGGCAGTCACCGGTCGGTGGTGGGGAAAAGGCTGATCGCTCTCCATAGTCTCGACCTATGAAGGCCATCATCTACACACAAACCGGTGCGCCGGACGTGCTGCACCCGACCGAGCGGTCCGTCCCCGACCCCGCTCCCGGTGAGGTACGGGTCCGGATCAAGGTGTCGGGGGTCAACCCGACCGACTGGAAGGCCCGGCGCGGCGGTCCGGGGCGCCCGCTGGAGTACCCGGAGATCGTCCCCAACCAGGACGGGGCCGGCATCGTCGACGCGGTCGGCGAGGGAGTCTCGCCCGACCGGGTCGGTGAGCGGGTGTGGGTGTGGGAGGCGTCCTGGCGGCGGGCCGACGGCACCGCCCAGGAGTACGTCACGCTGCCCGACCGCCAGGCGGTCGCCCTGCCCGACGACGCCTCCTTCGACCTCGGGGCCAGCCTCGGCATCCCGGCGTTGACCGCGCACCGCTGCCTCACCGTGGGCGACAACGGCCCGCAGCGGCTGGCTCCCGGTACGCTCGCCGGCCGGGTCGTGCTCGTCGCCGGTGGTGCCGGGGCGGTCGGCAACGCGGCGATCCAACTCGCCAAGTGGGCGGGCGCGACGGTGATCACCACGGTCAGCGGACCGGAGAAGGCCAAGCTGGCCCAGTCCGCGGGCGCCGACCTTGTGATCAACTACCGTACGGGCGATCCGGCCGCGGAGATCCGCGAGTTCGCACCCGACGGGGTCGACATCGTGGTGGAGGTCGCCCCGAGCGCCAACGCCGCCCTCAACCACGACGTCACCGCCTTCGCCGGCACGATCGCGGTCTACGCCACCGACGAACCGGCGGACGTACGGCTACCGGCACTCCGGCTGATGCTCAAGAACATCGGCTACCGGTTCGTGCTGGTCTACACGGTGCCCGAGGCGGCGAAGCGGGATGCCGTCGAGGACGTCGCCGCCGCCGTCGCGGCCGGGGCGTTGCAGGTCGGCGAGGCGGCGGGTCTACCGCTGCACCGCTTCCCGCTCGACCGTACGGCGGACGCCCACGCCGCGGTCGAGTCCGGCGCGGTCGGCAAGGTCCTCATCGACGTCGCCTGAGTCCGGCGAGGCCCTGATCGACCCTGCCTGCGGTGGCGGGCGAGTCGACCCTGCCTACCGGCGGCGGGCGATCAGGGCCTCGATGCCGTCGAGGAGCAGGTCGAGCCCGAAGGTGAAGTCGGCGTCGTCGACCCACTCCTCGTTGACGCCGAAGGCGTTCGCCCGTACGGCAGCGGTCAGGTCCGGGTACTCCGCCGGATCGAGGACCTGGCCGAGGATGTCGCCGTAGTCGGCCAACCCACCGATGGATCCGTCCCCGGCAGCGGCTTCGGCCGCGCTGATCATGCCGTAGGTGAGGTTCGCCTGGCTGGAGGCGTACCCGGTGAGGGCCGTCGCGATGTTGATCCGCTCAGCGAAGCTGAGTCCGGTGCCGTCGAGTGCGGCGAGTGCGCGGTCGAGCCAGCGCAGCATCCGGGGCCCGGCGGGCGGGGTGCGGTTGGTGACCCCCAGCAGCCAGGGCCGTTCGAGCAGCATGTCGCGGTTGGCCCGGGTCCAGGCGGTGAGGTACCCGCGCCACGGCCGCCCGTCCACCGGGGGCGGCTCGGGAATGGCCGCGTCGACCATCACGGTCAGCAGCTCGTCCTTGCTGCCGACGTACCGGTAGAGGGACATCGTCGCCATTCCGACTCGGTTGGCGACGCTGCTCATCCGTACCCCCTCCAGCCCCTCGCTGTCGGCGATCCCGATCGCGGCTTCGACGATCCGGCCCAGGTCAAGGCTCGGTCGGGGCCCGTGCCGGGATGTGGTCTCGCGACCCCACATCCGCGCCACCACCGGTGGAAGCGCCCGTTGCGCCACTGTCGCGCCCTCTCCTCGTCCCTGCGTGGGTCTTGCCCATACCCTAGATCCCCGTACTCTGTACGACGTACGATGTATCGCATACGCAGATTACGGGGAGGGTCAGCTTGAGTACGCACAGTCCTGTGAAAAGAGTTCTCGACGTCGATGCGGTCCGGGGCTTCGCGCTCCTGGGGATCTTCGCCGTCAACGTCACCTTCATGGCCTCCGGCTATCCGGGGAACCTGGTGACCGACCCCGACTTCGACTCCGGGCTGGACAACGTCGTCCGCGCACTGTCGTCCGTCTTCATCGACATGAAGTTCTACGTGCTCTTCTCGTTCCTCTTCGGATACAGCTTCACCCTCCAGATGGAGTCGGCCAGCAGAGCCGGTGCCACCTTCTCCGCGCGGATGCTCCGCCGGATCCTCGGGCTCTTCGTCCTCGGCGCCCTGCACACCGTCTTCCTCAACGGCGGCGACGTGCTCACCACGTACGCGGTGGCGTGTCTGGTCCTCCTGCTGCTGCGCAACGTACGGGACCGGACCGCGATCCGGATCGCGGTCGGCCTCTACGCCCTGGTGCTGTTCAGCCTGGTCGCGAGCGCCCTGTTCGTGGACCGGTCCGCGTTCCTGCCGGGGGAGGCCGAGGCGCTGGCCAACGCCGAGCACGCGACCCAGGCCCTGCTCGGCGGGTGGGGTTCGAACATCGGGGAACACCTCGACGGCCTGCCGCTGCTCGTCATCCAGGCGGTGAGCCTGCAGGGCCCGACCGCGCTCGGCCTGTTCCTGCTCGGCATGGTCGCCGGCCGCCGTCAGTGGTTGGCACGGGTCACCGGCAGTGAGCCGGTCCTGCGCCGGATCCAGTGGATCGGCTTCCCGGTCGGGCTGATCGGGTCGATCATCTACACCGCCAGCGGCGGTAACGGCAACAGCCTCGGGGTCGCCGCCAGCGTGGCGACGGCACCGGTGCTGACCGCCGCGTACGTGGCCACCCTCCTGCGGATCATGCACAACCCGCGCACCACGGCCGTACGGGCAGCGCTCGCTCCGGCCGGTCGGATGGCCCTCACCAACTACCTGTCCCAGTCCGCGGCCTGCCTGCTCGTATTCAGCGGCATCGGGCTCGGGTACGCGGGTGCGTTCTCGCCCCTGGCCCTGTTCGCCTTCGTGGCGGCCGTGTTCACGGTCCAGCTCGTACTGAGTGCGCTGTGGCTGGGCCGGTTCCGTTACGGGCCCGTCGAGTGGGCGCTGCGCTGGTTCACCAACGCCCGCCGCCCCGCATTCGTCGCGCCATCCCGACGCCACGAGGACGCTCCCGAGACGGCATCGGTCCGCGAGCCGGAGTTGCGCCCGTAGGCCGTACCGACCGACCCGCCGGGCGTACTCCGGCCCGGCGGGTCGGTCGGTACGGCCGCGCACGGATGGCCCGGCGCGGCGCGGCTGGCTGGTGTGCGGACTCA
>NZ_JBSGCD010000038.1:0-64051 GCF_053601675.1 Micromonospora sp. NPDC004704
CAACCGACCCCGCCGCATCCTCGGCTACAAGAAACCCAAGGAAATCTTCGCCGAGCTACTAACCAGCCCGATTGCTTCCACCGACTGAGCACGGGCACTCTTTCTCTGTAAGTGTGCGGATCTTGGGGGGAGGGAGGGGAGGGGGTGTGCGTGCACGAGGGGTCCGCGCGGGGGCGCGGTAGCGTGGGCGGGTGCGAGAGAGCGGGCGGGGGACCGGAACGGTACGGCGATCGGGGCTGCGGCTGCGACCGGTGTACCCGGCCGGCTGGTGGTTCGACGCCCTGCTCCTGATCGGCCTGGCCGGCATCACCCTCGCCCTCGCCAACGGCCACCTCTACGGTCTCGACCAGTCCGTACGCGAGTGGAGCGACACCCACCGCCCCGATGTCGCGTACTGGATCGCGCGGGTGTTCAACTACCTCGGCCAGGGCGGTTGGCTGCTCACCCCGCTCGCCGCGATCCTCGGCATCGCCACGGGCCTGCGCTCCCGCTCGATCCGCCCCCTGCTGGTGGTCGCCGCCGCGTTCGTCGCCACCTACGTCACCATCGGGCCGTTCAAGGTCTGGACCGACCGGGCCGCCCCCAGCTCAAAACTGCCGCCCGAAGAGTCCGTCAAGATCTTCAACAACCATCTGCCCGTGGGCGAATACAGCATGTCCTACCCGTCCGGGCACGTCGCCAACGCCATCATCTGGTACGGCGTGATCTCCCTGCTCCTGGTCGCGCTGCTGCGTACGCTGGGCCGACCGGACCCGCCCACGGGCCTGGCACTGGCGATCCGGATCGCGCCCCCGGCGATCGTCTTCTGCACCACCACCTACCTGAGCTTCCACTGGATCACCGACAGCGTCGCCGGACTACTGCTCGGCCTCTTCGTCGACCGGATCCTCACCCGCGTCCTCTGGGACGACATCCCACTGCCGAGGCTGCCCGGCAACGTCGACCGACCCGGAGTGTTCACCTCCACCTCCTAGGCTCCCGCCCGTGGAACAACAGCGGACGGCATCGGGGCAGCTCGACCGGCGACTCGGCGTACCCGACGCGGTGGTCATCGGGCTCGGGTCGATGCTCGGGGCGGGCGTTTTTGTGGTCTTCGCCCCGGCGACCGCCGCCGCCGGCAGCGGGACCGGCCTGCTGATCGCACTCGCAATAGCCGGATTTGTCGCCTACTGCAACGCGACCAGTTCGGCCCGGCTCGCCGCCCGCTACCCCGAATCCGGCGGCACCTACGTCTACGGCAGGGAACGGCTCGGCGACCTCGCCGGCTTCCTTGCCGGCTGGGCCTTCGTCGCCGGCAAGACCGCGAGCTGCGCCGCGATGGCGCTCACCATCGGCGCCTACCTCTGGCCGGGCCAGGCCAGGACGGTCGCGGTGGTGGCCGTACTCGCCGTCACCGTGGTCAACCTCGGCGGGATCTCCAAGACCGCACGCGCCACCCGGTGGCTGGTCGCCGCAACCGTCACCGTGCTCGTCGCGGTCACGGCCGTCGGCCTCACCACCGGGTCCGCCGACGCGTCCCGGCTCGCCGACACCGCCGGCACCAGCGGGTACGGCGTACTCGGCGCCGCAGGGCTGCTCTTCTTCGCCTTCGCCGGGTACGCCCGGATCGCCACCCTCGGCGAGGAGGTACGCGACCCGGAGCGCACCATCCCGCGCGCGGTGCCGCTCGCACTCGGGCTGGTCCTGCTGGTCTACCTGACCCTCGCCGCGGTGACCCTGTCCGTGCTCGGCGCCGACCGGCTCGCCGCCTCGTCGGCACCGCTGGCCGACGTGGTGACCGCCGCCGGCCTACCCTCCCTCGCCTGGCTGGTACGCGTCGGCGCGGCGGTCGCCGTCACCGGCGTACTGCTGGCGCTGGTCGCCGGGGTCGGCCGGACCATGCTGGCGATGGCCCGACGCCGTGACCTGCCCGGTGCGCTCGCCGCCGTACACCCCCGTCGACGGGTCCCGCACCGGGCCGAGCTGCTGGTGGCGGGCGTGGTGATCATCCTCGTCAGCCTCGGCGACCTCCGTACGGCGATCGGCTTCTCGAGCTGCACCGTCCTGGTCTACTACGCGATCACGAACGCCGCCGCCCTCACCCTCGGCCGCGACAACAGCCGCCGACTCCCCGTACAACCGCTAGCCGTCCTGGGCCTGCTCGGCTGCCTACTCCTGGCCGCCACCCTCCCACTAACCAGCGTCCTCACCGGCCTTGCCGTCCTGGGTGTAGGCGCCCTAACCCACACCCTCACCACCACCCCCCGCCGCCCCACCCCCTGAACGCGATCTAGGGCAAATGGTGGCTAGTTGATCTCCACTAGCCACCATTTGCCCTAGATCGCGGACGAGAACGCAGCGGGTTAGCGGAGCCAGGTACCGGCGCGCATGACCCGGACGACCTGCAGGTCCTCGTTGAGTTCGACCAGGTCGGCGCGGTGGCCGGGCAGCAGGGCGCCGAGGTTGTCGCTTTGGCCGATGGCGCGGGCGGGGGTGGTGGAGGCCATCCGGCAGGCGTCGGGCAGGGCGATGCCGGCGTCGACCGCGCGGCGCAGGGCGGCGTCCATGGTGAGGGTGCTGCCGGCGATGGCACCATCCCGGGCCAACCGGGCCGCCCGGTCGGCGACGACCACCGTCTGGCCGCCCAGTTCGTACTCGCCGTCGGGCATGCCGGCGGCGGCCATCGCGTCGGTGATCAGGGCGGACCGGTCCGCGCCGCCGACCGAGGCGGCGAAGTTCAGCGTCCCGTCGTGCAGGTGGATGCCGTCGGCGACCAGTTCGCAGACCACACTCGCCGCGCCGAGCAGCGCGAAGACCGGGCCGGGTTCGCGGTGGTGCGGGGCACGCATGCCGTTGAACAGGTGGGTGGCGACGGTCGCCCCGGCGTTCACCGCGGCCATGGTCTGCTCGTACGTGGCGTCGGTGTGCCCGACCGCTGCGACCACACCCCGGTTGACCAGCAGCCGGATCGCGTCCAGTGCGCCCGGACGTTCCGGGGCGATGGTGACCATGCGGATCGCGCCCTCGCCCGCGTCGAGCAGTTCGCCGAGTTCGTCGAGCGACGGGTCGCGCAGGAACTCCGGGTTCTGCGCACCGCACCGGGCCTGCGACAGGTACGGGCCCTCGAAGTGGATCCCGGCGAGCACCCCCTCCTTGACCAGCGGCGCGAACGCGGAGGTTGCCTGGTGCATCAGCTCGGTCGGTGAGCTCACCAGGCTGGCCAGCAGGGTGGTGGTGCCGTGGGAGAGGTGGAAGTCCGCCGCCCCGCGGGCCGCTTCGGCGTCCCCGGTGGTGAAGGTGTGCCCGCCGCCGCCGTGGGTGTGGATGTCGACGAAGCCCGGCACGATCCAGTTCCCGTCCCGGATCGACGGATACTCGGCAACCGCGGTGATCCGCTCGCCGTCGAACTCCACACACCCCTGCCGGATGACTCCGGTCGGGGTAACCACCTTGCCAGTCACGCGATCCGTCACGAGGGCTCCTACTACCTGTCGGGGATGGGGGCGGTGTCGATGGCGTCGAGGGCGAGCAGTGCGGCACCGAGGCAGCCGGCTTCGTCGCCGAGGGCGGCCCGTACCAGCTTCGGTTCTCGGTGGAAGGTCAACCGGGCGCGCAGGGCGGCGCGCAGCGGAACGAGCAGTTCGTCACCCGCTTCGGCCAGGCCGCCACCGACCACCACCACCGCCGGGTCGTAGAGCGCCTGGGCGATCAGCAGCCCGTCGGCGAGCGCCTCGACGGTCTCCTGCCAGATCCGGGTGGCGAGCTTCTCCCCGGCCGTCGCCCGGCGTACGACCTCGGCCGCGCTCGCCGGTTCGCCGGCCAGTTCGGTGTAACGGCGGCCGACGGCGGCGGCCGAGGCGATCGCCTCCAGGCAGCCGACCTGGCCGCAGCCGCAGCGGGGTCCGTCCGGTCGGACGACGATGTGCCCGAGTTCGCCGGCCGCGCCGTGGGCGCCGACGTACGCCGTACCGTCGATGGTGAGGGCTGCGGCGATGCCGGTGCCGATGGCGACGAAGAGGACGTACCGGCCGCCCTGGCCGGCACCGATCCGCGCCTCGGCGATGCCGCCCGCGCGTACGTCGTGGCCGAGCGCCGCCGGCAGCCCCAGGCGCTCGGTGACCAGGGCCCGCAGGGGTACGTCGCGGAAGCCGACGTTCGCCGACCAGACCGCCACCCCGGCGGCCTCGTCCACCACACCGGGCACCGCGATGCCGACCGCGACCGGGTCGAGCCCGTCGGCGCGGGCCCGGTCGGCCAGGCCCTCGGCCACCCCGAGGATGGTCTGCACCACGGCTTCGGGGCCGCGATCGGCGCGGGTGGGGTGCCGTTCGGTGTGGTGGTTGGTGCCGTCCGGTCGGACCAGCGCGCACTTGATGCCGGTGCCGCCCACGTCGAGCGCGATCACCACGGTGGGGTGGGCGGAGGGGGTGGACCGGGCCGCCGGGGCGGCCCCGGTCACGTCAGCACCACGGAGCGGGTGAGGTTGCGCGGGGTGTCCGGGTCCAGGCCACGGCTGACGGCGAGGGCCACCGCGAACCGCTGGGCCAGGATCAGGTCGGCCATCGGGTCGAGCGGCGTACGCCCGGCGGCCCAGTCACCGAGCACGGTGTGGGTGCCGTTGGTGCGACTGTGGACGAAGGCGGCCCCGGTGCCGGCGATCTCCTCGGCCAGCCCCTCCGGGATGTCACCGAACGCCCACACCATCCGCCCCGGGCCGGCGATCGAGATCGGGCCGTGCCGGTAGTCCATCGCCGGGTACGCCTCGGACCAGAAGGTGGCCGCCTCCCGGCACTTCAGGGCGGCTTCCTGGGCGAGCCCGATGGTCCACCCCCGACCGAGGAAGGTCGCCTGTTCGATCTGGGCCGGGTCCACCGGCAGCGGTGCGCGTACGGCCACCTCGGCGTCGTGGGCCAGTGCGGTGAGGTTCTCGCCGAGATGTGCCCGGAGCAGCGCGAGTGCGCTGGTGGCGAAGCGGGTCTGCACCACTGACCGCTCGTCGGCGAACGGGAGTCGTACGTCCGCGCTGGCGAGGTCGACGGCGGGCGAGTCGGGGTCGCCGACGATGACCGTGGCGGGAGTCCGGCCGTGTACGGCGGCGAGCAGGTCGAGGACCTCGGTGGTGGTGCCGGAGCGGGTGATCGCGATGATCCGGTCGTAGTGGCGTCCGGCGGGGAACTCCGACGCCTGGAACGCGTCGGTCTCGCCCTGGCCGGCGCGTTCGCGCAGGGCGGCGTACGCCATGGCGATGAACCAGGAGGTGCCGCAGCCGACAACGGCGACCCGCTCGCCCCGTCGGGGAAGTGCGTCGGCCGACGGGCCGGCGAGTGCGGCGGCCTGTAACCAGCAGTCGGGCTGGCTGTTGATCTCCGCGTCGACGTACGCCATCAGGGCTCCTCGCTGGCGAGAAATGCTGCGCGATACCGTTCGTTCCGCACGTCTTTCGCGCGTTATTCTGCTCGAAACATGTTCGACCTGGCAACTGTGCGCAGGTTCGCGCAAGCGCTCTCTTTGCGCCACCGTAGTTTCGCGCACTAGTGTGCACGCAATCAATCACCGTACGTGCATGGAGGCTCGCGGTGGACCGGTACGCGAGATGGAACGCCCTGCTGGAGCTGCTGACCGAGAGCGGCCGGGTCAGCGTGGAGGACGCCGCCGCGCGGCTCGACGTCTCGCAGGCGACCATCCGGCGTGACTTCGACCAGTTGGCCCAACAGCAGATGATCAACCGGACCCGGGGTGGCGCGGTCGCCAACGGGGTCTCGTACGACCTGCCGCTGCGCTACAAGACGGCCAAGCACTCGGCCGAGAAGCAACGCATCGGGACCGCCGCCGCCGCACTGGTCTCACCCGGCATGGTGGTCGGCCTCAACGGCGGGACCACCACCACCGAGGTCGCCCGCGCCCTCGCCGTACGTCCGGACCTCAACACCAGCGCCGACGGTGCACAGCTCACCGTGGTCACCAACGCCCTGAACATCGCCAACGAGCTGTTGGTCCGGTCCCGGATGAAGGTGGTGGTGGCCGGCGGCGTCGTCCGGCCACAGTCGTTCGAACTGGTCGGCCCGCTCGGCGGGGCGCTCCTGCGCGAGGTCACCCTGGACGTGGCCCTGCTCGGGGTGGACGCGATCGACGTACAGCTCGGGGCCGCCGCCCACCACGAGGGTGAGGCGTCGATGAACAACCTGATGGTGGCCCGCGCGAAACGCGTGGTGATCATCGCGGACTCGTCCAAACTGGGCGGTCACGCCTTCGCCCGGATCTGCCCGGTGGAACGGGTCGAGACCCTGGTGACCGACTCCGGGGCGGATCCCGCCATCGTCGAGGGCTTCCGCCAGGCCGGCGTACACGTCATCACCGCCTGACCAGTATCAGGCATTTTGGGTGTTCGGGACCTCTCCCGCTGACATATCGACTACGGTGGCGCCAGTCATGACCGTTTGCACGGGAGGTCGGCGTTGACGGCCGTACTGGAGATCGAGGGTCTACGGAAGACCTACCGGAGCAGACGCCGTGGCACCCGGCACGCCCTGGACGGATTCGACATGCTGGTCGAGGCGGGGCAGGTGCACGGCTTCCTCGGTCCGAACGGCTCCGGCAAGACGACCACCCTCCGTACGCTGCTCGGTCTGATCAAGGCCAACGGCGGCCGGATGGCGCTCCTCGGCCGTGAGGTGCCGGCCGCCCTGCCCGACGTCGCCGGCTCGGTCGGCGCGATCGTGGAGAGCCCGCAGTTCTTCCCGAACTTCACCGCGCAGGACACCCTCTCCCTGCTGGCCGGTGCCGGCGGGGTCCCGCAGGCACGGGTCGCCGAGGTCCTCGAACTGGTCGGGCTCCGGGACCGGAGCAAGGACCGGGTCAGGTCCTACTCGCTCGGCATGAAACAACGCCTCGCGGTCGCCTCGGCCCTGCTGAAGAACCCGCGCCTGCTGATCCTCGACGAGCCGGCCAACGGCCTCGACCCCGGCGGCATCCGGGAGATGCGGGCGCTGATGCGCAACCTGGCCGAGTCCGGCATGACCGTCGTGCTCTCCAGCCACATCCTCGGCGAGGTCCAGCTCATCTGCGACTCCGTCACCATCATCTCGCGCGGCCGTCGGGTCGCCGCCGGTCCGGTCTCCGAGGTCCTCGCCCAGCACGCCGGCAGTGGCCTCCGGGTACGCCTGGAGGCTGCCGCCGAACTGCCGCTGGCGGCCGAGGCGCTGACCCAGGCCGGTGCACGGGTGAGCACCGAGACCGACCATCTGATGGTCTACGGCGTGGAGCAGCCCGCCTGGGTCAGCCGCACGCTCGCCGGCCACAACCTGTACGTCAGCGAACTCGCCCCGGTCACCGCCGACCTGGAGAGCGTCTTCCTGGACCTGACCGCCACCGCCCCGGTGCCCGGTCAGCACCGCCAGGTCGACGAGTCCGCGCTCGTCGGCGGCACGGGCACCGATCCAGGGCCCGCCGGATCCGGCGGTACGCCGGGAGGTTGGGGAGTATGAGCCTCTACACGACCGAACTGCGCCGGATCTTCAAACGCCGGGTGACCCGGCTGATGCTGGCCCTGCTCGTCCTCGGGCTGGCCGGGATCGCGATCGCCTTCACCGTGAACAGCCACAAGGTCGGCCCGGCGCAGGTGGCCGCCGCCGAGGTCCGGGCCGAGGCGGCGTACCAGGAACAGATGCGGTACCACGCGGAATCCGTACGCGCCTGCGAGGCGGCCCAGGCGGCCGGTGCGGGGACCGACCAGTTCCCGCCCGACTGCGGCCGGGAGTGGGCGCCGACCAGGGACAACTTCCAGGCGCAGTGGTTCATGCCGTACCAGTTCGATTTTCGTGAGGAGTTCGGCGCCTTCATCGCGATCTTCGCCGGCATCCTGGCGCTGTTCGCGTTTGTCGTCGGCGCCTCGTACATCGGGGCGGAGTGGCACACCGGCGGGATGACCAACCTGCTGCTGTGGCGGCCGAAACGGCTGACCGTCCTGTTCACCAAGCTGGCCGCGCTGCTCAGTACGCTGCTCGGCCTCAGCCTGGTGCTCGGTGCACTGTGGACGGCCGCGTTCTGGCTGATCGGCCGGTTCGACGGGATCACCGGGAAGATGACGCAGGGGGTCTGGGAGTCGTTCGCGCTCTCCGGTCTCCGCGCGGTCGGCCTGGTGCTCGCGGTCGGCGCGATCGCCTTCGGGCTGGCCTCCCTGGGCCGGCACACCGCGATGGCGCTCGGCGTCGCCGTGGGCGTCACCGTGGTCAGCGAGATCGGCGTACGGACCATCATGGGCCTGATCGGTACCCCGTTCGGTGACCGGTACGTCCTGTCCACCTATGCGCTGGCCTGGTTCGAGAAGAGGTGGACCCTCTTCGACTACGACGCGTGCAACTTCCGGGGAGGCGAGTGCGTACCGGGTGAACTGGTCGTCACCTGGCAGGACTCGGGCCTGGTCTTCGGCATCGGCACGGTGGTGGTCCTCGCCGCCGCGATCTGGTCCATGCGCCGCCGCGACGTCACCTGATCCGGCTCTCCTGTTCCCGTCCTGGGTAATGAGCTTCATCATCTGCCGTACTTGCTGGCTATATAAGTGCGAGTTATAGTTACGGTTGTGTGGGAGGTAAAACTGCACCCCGAGGTTGAGGCATGGTTTCTCGACCTCTGCCGGGTCGATCCCGCCAGTGCCGACCTCGTTGCCGAGGCCATCGACTTACTTGTCGAACAAGGGCCGGCGCTGGGTCGCCCACTCGTAGATCGTCTGAAGGGCAGCAGGTTCCATCACATGAAGGAACTGCGGCCCGGCTCGTCCGGCTCGACGGAGGTCCGCATGATCTTCGCGTTCGACCCTGTCCGGGAATCTGTGGTGCTCGTTGCAGGAGACAAGTCGGGGCAGTGGCAGGCCTGGTATCGCAGCGCCATCGCGCTGGCGGATGATCGCTTCGAGGAGCACCTCATGAGGTTGAAGGAGGAGCAGCGATGAGCGCGGCAGCGAACTGGCGCGAGGTCAAGGCCAAGGCGCGAGCCGCCGACCCCGAATGGGACAACGCCGACCGGGTTACCCGGCGCACGCACATGCGCGAGCAGATGCTCGCCGCAGTGAGCGGTGCGCAGTTGGCCGAGATCCGCAAGCAGCTGGGCATGACCCAGACACAACTCGCCGAGGCAGCCGGACTGTCACAGGCTCGTATCAGCCAGATCGAGAACGGTGCGGTAACCAGCCTGGAGAGCCTGCGGGCGTATGTCTCGGGCCTCGGCGGACACCTGGACATTGTTGCCCGGATCGGTAACATCCAGCTCAACGTCGCCTGACGGTCGAACAAGACCGTACGGCGGGGATCTGGGAGTTCGGGCCGGGCGCGATTAGGCTGGTGGGGCCGTGCGACGGGTGCGGCTGCCGAGGTCTGCGAGGAGCGCCATGAAGCCGGGTGCTGACGCTCCAGCCACCGACGACGACAATCCCGCAGCGACGCAGACCACCGCGCCGGTCGTACCGGGCCAGCGGATCGGCCCGGAACATCGGACCGAGCCGGAGCCGGCCGATCACGAGCCCGACGACGCCGAAGCGGCCGAGGAGCCGGCAGCCGCGAAGACCGTCGGGCTGACCGAGCGGGAGCAGGAGATCCTCGTCTTCGAGCGGCGGTGGTGGAAGCACGCCGGAGCCAAGGAGCAGGCGATCCGGGACTCCTTCGACCTGTCCGCGACCCGTTACTACCAACTGCTCAATGCGCTGCTGGACAACCCGGCCGCGCTCGCCGCCGAGCCGGTGCTGGTGGCCCGACTGCGCCGGCTGCGCGCCGCCCGCTCCCGTACCCGCCGCCGCTGACAGCCGATCACGCTGGCGGCAGGACGGGAACGGGTGTTACTTCTCGTACGTCCGAAGGCCGTTGCCGAGCGCGATGAACGTGGGCGCCCACTCGCCGACGAAGATGCCCCAGCGGTCCGCGCGGTCGATCTCCGCACCCTTTTCGAACTGCTTGGACATCAACCAGCAGCCGAATGACAGGGCGATGCTGGCAAAGCCCGCCGCATAGCAGTGGTCCGACTTCAGCCCCATGTCGTGCAGCTTCTGCAACATCTGGCCCCCCAATCGCGCGGTGTCGTCACCCGGGCGTGGGCGGGCACACCGTTCACGCTTGACGTTACCGTCGGTGACGGCGAAGGATCCTCGTGTTCGCGATAACCGTCCGCCCGGCACGTACTTTCGCCGGCTGCGCGGGTATTCCGCGCGTGGGAAGGGACTCATTCCCTGAGAGTGTCGGGTCCGTTCGGGTAGACATGGATCAAGGCGAAACTTCCTCGACAACCCTTCGATCGAGCGCAGCCCCGCTGCCTCGCGGCAGAGCCGGAGACCTCAGGATGATGCAGGTATGGTCCGCCTCCGAAGCGGCACCGGACCGACTGGCCAACGAGGATCACGTCTTCCAGTACGGGCAGCTCGTCGGCGTACTCGACGGGGCGACCGTGCCGGAGGGCTTCGACACCGGTTGCGTACACGGTCCCGCGTGGTACGTCCGCCGGCTCGCCGCGCGGATCGGCCTGGTCGCGGCGGACCGTCCCGGCGCCACCCTGATGGAGATCCTCGCGGGCGCGATCGACGCCGTACGCGGGGACCACGGCAACCGGTGCGACCTGGGTCATCCCGGCACCCCGTCCTCCACCGTCTGCATGATCCGGCAGGGCAGCGAGCACGTCGACTACCTGGTGCTCTGCGACAGTCCGCTGGTCGTGGACCTGGGCAGCCGGTTGCAGGTGATCACCGACGACCGGTTGGACACGACCATGGTCGGGGTGAAGTCGGCCGCGTTCGCGGGCGGGGCGGGCAACGACGACAGCGACCCGCAGGCGGGGTTCCGCCGCTCGGTGACCTGGCAGCGGCAGCAGATGAACACCCCGGGCGGCTACTGGGTCGCCGCCGCCGACCCGGACGCCGCGTACCACGCCATCGGCGGCGGGCTGTCGCTGACCGGGCCCGACCGGGTACGCCGGGTCGCCCTGCTCACCGACGGTGCGTCGTACGCGGTCGACAAGCTGGGCCTGTTCGACTGGCACAACCTGTTGGCCCTGCTCACCGCCGAGGGACCGAGCGAGTTGATCCGGCGGGTCCGTGCCGCCGAACAGGACAACGGCGACGGCCAGGACCGGCACCGTTTCAAGCGGTACGACGACGCCACGGCCGCCCTGTGCCGCTTCGACCGCTGACCCGCTGCTCGTCCGCTCTCACCGATCCCGTCCCAGATCGGAGTGCCACCGGAGCCGATCGACGTGGCGGGGCTACTGTCGGTCACCACCGCCCCGGCCGTTCATGCAGCCACGCAGGCTGTACCGGACAGGGCCTCTTGGCGTAACGGCCGCGCTTGGCCAAAGCGGTGGACGAGGCGGGTGCGCGCCGGGAACACTCCGAACGTGAGCAGCAACGTACAACTGACGCCGATCGACGAGCAGACCCTGGAGCCGTTGCTGTCAGTAGCCGTCGCGGAGGCGGAACCCGACGACGTGATGCCGCCGGTCGAGGCACCCGCCGGGTGGTCGCACGCACGGCGGGAGGCGTTCCGGGAGTTCCACCGGGCGCGCTTCGACGGCCTGGACGGCAACGCCCGTACGCTGATGTTCGCGATCATGGTCGACGGTGACGTGGTGGGTATGATCCGGATGAGTCACCACGACAGACCGGCGACCATGGAAACCGGGATGTGGCTCGGCAAGTCGGCCCGGGGTCAGGGCATCGCCGCCACCGCGTTGCGACTACTGCTCGCCGAGGCGGTCGGCGCCGGCGCCCGCCTGGTGGTGGCCGAGACCACCGCCGACAACGCCCCCGCCCTCGGCGTCCTGCGCCGCGCCGGCGCCGAGTTCGAACGCGACGGCGACGTGGTCCGCGCCCGCATCCGCCTCGGCTGACCACCCCGGCTCCCCACCCACCCCACCCGCCCCGCCCGCCCCCGCCCGCCCCACCCGGCGATCTTGCAGTTTGGGTGCCTGAAATTGCGGCATTAGTTCGGACTTGTGAACCACCACAACTGCAAGATCGCGGGCTTCGTGCGGTGGGGAGGGGGAGGGGGTGGGGTGGGGGTTAGGCGGTTTTGAGGCGGCTGCGGTAGGCGCGCATCGATGCCTGTGAGCCGCACGCGGCACTGCAGTAGAGGCCGGAGGTGTTGCGGGTCTTGTCGAAAAAGCCGGAGTGGCAGGAGGAGTTCTTGCACACCTTCACCCGCGACCAGCCGCCCCGGGCGGCGAGGTCCGCGACGGCGGCGAAGAGCGAGCCGAACGCCCCCGGTACGCCGGACTGGGACGCGACGAGCGTGCAGCCCTCGGCACTGATCCTCGGGGTGAGCGGGTAGCGCTCCGCGATGCGCTGGAGATATGCCTCGGCGTCCGGAACCGCCATTTCGTCGTCGACGCAGCCGGCGTGCGACCGGAGGATCGTGACGAAGGCCGCGCGCAGCTCCTGGGCGGCGACCGCATCGGAGTACGTGGCGGAGGGAGCGGCGTCGGCGAGGCCGGCTCTGGTCAGCCAGTCGGCCAGCCCGGTCCGGCCCTCGAGCAACTCGGGTTGTCCGTCGCCCGTGGGGCGGGTGTTGACGAAGCCCAGGATCAGATCCGAGCTGTCACACACGCTGGGCGCACAGGCGTCCGCCTCCGTTCCCGGCATGGTCAACCACCTCCTCGTGCGACAAAACTACCGTACCTCGGGCCTGATGCCGAGGTGATGGGCTAAGTCCCTACGACAATAACGTACGCGATGCCGCTCGACTTGCCGTTAGGACTGAAGGTGGTACGGTCGTTGCAGCGGCGCGGTTCGTGGCGCGCCCGACACCGATCGGCTGCCCGTTGTGGGGCCGCGTCACCCAGGGAGTATTCATGCCATCGATTCTTATGATCCTGACCTCGGCCCGCACCTGGAGCCTGCGGGACGGGGGTCAACGCCCCACCGGCTTCTGGGGCGAGGAGTTCGTGGTGCCGCACCGCCTGCTCACCGAGGCCGGAGTGGACGTCACCATCGCCACCCCCGGCGGACTGGTCCCCGTCGCCGACGAGTTCAGCCTGGTGCCGGAGACGAACGGGGGCGACGTCGAGAAGGTGGCCGACCTCAGGGCGTACCTGGAGCGGGTCGCCCACCTGCTGGAAAAGCCCGCCCGGCTGGAGGACATCGACCCCGCCGACTTCGACGGTGTACTCATCCCCGGTGGTCACGGCCCGATGCAGGACCTGGCGGTGAACCCCGACGTCGCCCGGGTGCTGGCCACCCTGCTGCCCGACGAGAGCAAGGTGGTCGCCGGTCTCTGCCACGGCCAGGCGAGCTTCTTCTCCGCCGGCAACCCGGACGGCAGCTGGCTGTTCAAGGGACGCAAGCTCACCGCGTTCACCGACGAGGAGGAGACCCAGACCGGTCTCGCCGCCAACGCCCTCTGGCTGTTGGAGGAGCGGCTCCGTGGGGGCGGCGCCGAGTTCTCGTCCGGTCCGGCCTGGGGGTCGTACGTGGTGGTCGACGGCAACCTGGTCACCGGTCAGAACCCCGCGTCCGGCGAGGCGGCGGCCAAGGCCATCCTGAAGGAGCTGGCCGCCCGCGCCTGAGCGCCCGGCACCGGCCGCGAAACGCACCCGCCGGCTCACGGCGCTGTTCTGCCGTGAGCCGGGGAGTCGCGTCGGCGTTACTTCTGGTACCCGTTGTTGTCGCAGGTCCTGCGCTGGAAAACGCAGTTCTTGGTGCGCTTGTTCATGGTGGTGGTGTCCCACATGACAAACGCGTCACCGTGCATCGACGAGGCGCTCTTGCCCTCCTTGTCGGAGGAGAGGTAGTAGCCCGCGGGGGTGCCCTTCACCCCGTACTGGATGTCGAAGGTGATCGCCGGGATCTTCACCGGGTGACTCGACGGGCAGGCGTCGCCGGAGGGGTACGCCACGTGGTCCTTGTGGTTGGGGCTGTCCAGGTGCTTGCCGTCCCAGCAACCCGGGAACTGCATCATGAAGTGCAACGTGGCGTCCCCGCCGCAGATGGGCCAGTTGCCGTTGGTGCTGCGGGCGATGCCGTCGAGGTCGCCGGGGCCGTAGAAGGCGCAGTAGAACTGGCCCTGCGCGCCGCGCGGCGTCGGCGTCCTCTTCTTGGCGTCGCCACTGATCATGCGCAGACCGTTCGGCATCGGCAGCTGACCGGCCGGGTTCTTCGTCTGCGCGCGGTAGTAGACGCGGAAACCCGTGGTCTCGACCGGCTGGCCGGTTCCGTTGTCGTAGAGCGTCGGCACCCAGTAGGCGGAGTGGTCCTGGATCGGCTTGCAGGAGGTGGCCGTGAACTTCGTCAGGTCCTCGGCCACGGTGTGCGCGTCAACGGCCTTGTTGCCGACGAACGAGTGCATGTGCGAGGCGCCCGGAAGGCCGGGCACGACGATCGGGTCGTCCGGCAGCCGGTGGCTGTACTGGCAGTCCGCGCGGAACTCCGGCAGATTGCCCACGCCGGCCGGAACGGGGTCGATCTTCAGCGCGTTGTACGCGTTGACCTGTGCCTTCCACGCCGCGTCGTCAACCGGGAGCCAACCGGGCGCGGTGTTCTTCGGCCTGGTCACGGCCTGCGGCCCCGTCGCCCCCGCCGCTGCCGACGGCGACGCCCCGCCGGCCGGAGGGGCCGACGCCGACGCCGCCGGGGTGGCCGACGCGAGCGAGCCGAGCGCCTCCGTCTGCCCGGGCTGACCGTTCGTCTGCCCGGTCGACGGCGAGGCGTACGCGAGGGCGTTGGCCGCGTTCGCCGGATCGGGCTCGGCGGCCGGGTCGCCACCCAGGTACACGGCTGCGGCCGCGACGACGATCACGACAGCGGCCGCGCTGGCGGTCACACCGGCGGCCATGCCCAGCCTGTTACCGGCGAGCCGCCCCAGGAGGCCGGGACGTGGCGGCGGACTTGCGTCGGGTTCGCGGAACGAGCTGTATGACACGGGTTACTCCCCAACAAGCAAGACACGACAAGCTGACCGGACGGCCACGGCCGCCGTATGTTAGGCGCTTTCGACCCGTACCCGAAAGTTTCTTAAAGCCTTCTTAAAGCGGGTAGCGAGAATTGTCCTTCGAAGGCATCGAAGGACCATTCCTGCACATGGGGATTACGAAAAAACAACTGACAATATCGTGGGTCAGCCGGGACTGTGCTGCTCCGCGTACGCGGCGAGCCAGGCGACCTGTACGGGATCGAGCGACGCCCGTACCCGTTTGCGGGCGGCGGCGACGTGCGCGGCGGTGACCGTGGCCGCGGACAGTGACTCCCGCATCGCGACCAGCGCGGCCTCCCGGATCAGGGCCGCACAGTCGGCCGCCGAGAACCCGTCCAGCGACTCCGCCACCGTCACCAGGTCCACGTCCGGTGCGAGGGGGACCGGCTTCGCCACCGCGCGCAGGATGTCGGCCCGGCCACCGGCGTCCGGTGGCGGTACGTAGACCAGCCGCTCCAGTCGACCCGGACGCAGCAGAGCCGGGTCGACCAGGTCGGGCCGGTTCGTCGCACCGACCACTATCACGTTCCGCAGGGTCTCCACCCCGTCGAGTTCGGTCAGCAGGGCGGCGACCACCCGGTCCGTGGTGCCGCCGTCGGTGGCCTGGCCACGGGTTGGGGCGAGCGCGTCCACCTCGTCCAGGAAGATCAGGGTCGGTGCGGCGTCGCGGGCCCGGCGGAACAGTTCGCGTACGGCACGTTCGCTCTCGCCGACCCACTTCGAGAGCAGTTCGGCGCCCTTGACCGACAGCACGTTCGCCCGCCCCGAGCCCGCGAGCGCGGTGACCAGGAACGTCTTGCCGCAGCCGGGCGGGCCATAGAGCAGCACCCCGCGCGGCGGCTGCACCCCGAGACGGGCGAACGTGTCCGGGTAGGTGAGCGGCCAGAGCACCGACTCGGTCAGGGTCTCCTTGACCTCCGCCATGTCACCGACGTCGTCCAGCGTCACCGTCGCCAGCCGCAGCGTCGACGACGACATCGACGTCGGGCGGACCACCTCCAGCGCGGCGGTGAAGTCGAGCATCGCCACCACCGGCGAGGCGTCCGTGCGTTGGCGCAGCGCCGCCCGGACCCCGGCCTCGCGGGCCAGCGCGGCCAGGTCGGCGGCGACAAATCCGGGCGTACGGGCGGCGACCTCGTCCAGGCGTACGTCCTCGGCGAGCGGCATCTGCCGGGTCAGTACGGTCAACTGCTCCCGCCGCAGGGCGGTGTCCGGCAGCGGAACCGCCAGTTCCAGCGACAGCAGGTCCGGGGCGCGCAGCGACGGGTCCACCGCCTCCGGGCGGCTGGTCGTGCAGACCACGGCCGCACCGGCCCGGATCGTCTCGCCGAGCAACTGCCGGAACACGGTGGCCAGCGGACCCGGCTGCTCGTACGGGGCGAGCGCCTCGACATCCGTCACCAGGAGTACGGCCGGACCGTCGGCGCGTACCGAGGTGGTGACCTCGTCCAGCCGGCGGGCGGCGGCGTCGTTGGTCAGGGCCGCCAACTCGGGTGCCCAGACCGCCTCCACCCGCGCTCCGACCGTCCCCGCGACCGCTCGGACCAGCGCGGACTTGCCCGACCCGGCCGCACCGGTGATCAGCACACCGAGGGAGACGGTGGTGCCGAGCCGCCCCAGCACCTCCCCGTGGTGGAAGCCGAGGTCGAGCAGCTCGCTCAGCGCCTGCGCCTGCGCCCGTACGCCGGGCAGGTCGGCCAGGCTCGGCGTCGGTTCCACCACCGGTTCGGCGGTGGCGGTTCGGGGCGGTGTGCTGTTCGCGAGGGGGGCGGTGTTCCGGTCGGGGAGTGGCAGCCGGGCCCGTTCCGTGCCGCCGTTCGCGGTCGCCCCGGTGCGGGCGGCCGGTGCCGGGGCTGTGCTCGCCGGGAGGTCGTCGGACCAGCCGACAACGGTGTCCATGGTGACCAGGGCGGCGGACGGGGGCTCGGCGGCGGTGACGGTGACCAGGGTGCTGGTCCAGGCGTACCCCATCGTGTTGGCCAGGCTCCGGCGGGCGGCGTCGAGCAGGGCCCGCACCCCCTCGTCCGGCAGCACGTCCCGGGGCAGCAGCGACACGTCGTCGCCCACGGTGACCAGCTTGCCGAGCAGGGCGAGCCGGAGCAGCTCCGCCCGTACGACCGCGCTGACCTCCGGGGGTCCGGCCAGGACCACCCGACGGGCGGCGACCACCGGCGCCGGTGCGACCGTCACCGGGTCACCGGCGCGCACGCCCAGGTTGCCGAGCAGGAGATCGTCGGCGTGCAGCAGGTCCCGGCCGGTGCCCGTCTCCGCACGGGCCACGATGCCGGCGGTGGTACGGCGACCGGTCAGCCGTACGGGATCACCGGGATGCAGCCCCAACGCGGTCAGTACGGTCGGATGCAGCCGGACGATGCCCCGGCGGGCGTCCAGGGTCGCCGATCGCAGGTTCGCGGTGAGAATGAGATCGGGCTCGGCCACCGGCCGAGCGTAGCCGCCGGAAGCACCCCGGATCCGTCTTCCCGGGCTCGCCCCGTCGTTACGGCCCGGCCGGGCACGTCACTGCTCGTCGGAGCCGCCGAGCAGCGACGGGTCCCGCCGGATCAGTTCGGCCAGCCGGGCGGCCGAGTCGACCGACGACTCGCCGGGCGCCGCCGCCCAGCCCGGCATCGGCTGCACCGGCAGCGGCCAGGTCGGCGGGGCCGGAGCCGGTACGGGTGCGGGTGCCACCGGTTCGTCGGCCGGGACCACCGTCACCCTCCCCTCCGACCAGCCGACCCGGATGGCGGCGTGCGACGTACCCTGCTCCATCGACAGGCGGACCGTGAGGCCCGGATGGTGGGCGACCACCCGCCGGACCGCGTCTGCCACGTCGTCGACCGGGGTGCGCTGCGCCGGCACGGGCGGCCGGACGCTCTCGCCCGCGGACCGGAGGTTCTCCGTCGACGAGCGGATCGTCTCGGCCGGAGGGCGGAGACCGGCGTTCGGGGACCGGGTGGGTTCGGCCTGGTAGCGGTTGCCCTCGACCGGATAACGGCCGCTGTCGGCCGGCGGGTGGTTGCTCTCGGCCGCCGGGCGGGGGGCGTCGACCGGGGGTCGATCACCCTCCGTAGGCGCGCCGGAGCGCCGCCGCAGCAACTCCTCCCGCCGGGCCATCCGGGCCAGCGCGTCGTCCAACTCGCCTCGCATCACGCCACCTTTCCCGACCGTCGTGCCCTGGTCACGGGCTACGACTCCCGCTCCCGGATCGCCCGGTCCAGCGCACGGTCCAGGACGACCAGCAGGGCGTCGCGTACCGATAGCCGATCCCGGGCGTCGAACCGCACCAGCGGCACATGTTCGCCGATCGCCAGCGCCCACCGGATCGAGTCCAGGTCGTGGGCGAGTTGTCCGTCGAACGCGTTCACCGCGACGACAAAGGGCAGTCTCGCGCGCTCGAAGAAGTCGATCGCAGGGTAGCAGTCATCCAGCCGGGCGCTGTCGACGACAACCAGCGCCCCGAGGGCCCCCCGGGCCAGGTCGTCCCACATGAAACCGAACCTGGACTGACCGGGAGTGCCGAAGAGGTAGAGCTTCAGACTGCGGTCGATGGTGACGCAGCCGAAGTCCATCGCCACGGTTGTCGTGGTCTTCTCCGACCGGGTGCCGGGGTCGTCCACGCCGATTCCGGCGGTGGTCATCTCCGCCTCGGTGGTCAGCGGTGCGATCTCCGAGATGGCACCGACCGTGGTGGTCTTCCCGACGCCGAAACCACCGGCGATGAGGATCTTCACCGGGATCGGCGCGGACTTGGGACGACCCGGTGCGGCTCCGCCGGCCCCCATCGGCTCCCCGTAATCGAGTCCGGCGCTCGGTCGGGCGTGCCGGGCGGCGGGCGCGGACGGCCCGACGTACCCGGCCGGGATGGCGTTGCCACCCGGTCCGCCGTGGCTGGCCGGTCCGCCGTACCGACTCGGCGCACTGTTGACGGGGGAGCTGGCGGCCGTCGGGGCGGCCAGCCACTCAGGAGATCGCACGAAGTCCATCGATCACTCGCAGAATGAGGTCGGGGTCGTGGGCATCCTCGATGTCATAGGTGTGCACATCGAGGTGACCGGTGGCCCGGAGGTCACCGACCAGAATCTTGGTTACGCCGAGATGCAACCGCAAGCGAGCGGAGATCTCGGCCACCGACATCGGTTCGGCGCAGAGCGTGACGATGTCCTGTAGCTCCGGTGCGAGTCGACCCAGCGGCGGACTGGTCCAGGAGGGCCCGTCCGGCCGGGCGGTGACCTGCGTCTCCAGGCAGATCGCCGGGTCGACGCTGTCCACCCGGCCGGCGGTGAGGACAAACGGCCGCAGCCCCTGCGGCACCGGGGCGCCGAACCCCGACTCCGCGTTGGAGACGTCGCTGTCGATCTCCGGATCGGGTTCGCCGGGTCTCGACGCCGCCGCCTGCAGGTAGGGGCGGATCCGGATGGCCGGCTCGGGCTCTCTCCCCGCGCCGGCCGCGGGCCGGGTCACGACTGTACGGAGTTCTTCAACTCGACGATGAGCCGAGGCGTGAGCGCACTTCCCGCCCGGCCCGCGAAGAGCGTCATCTCGTACGCGACCGTGCCCAGGTTTGCTGAGCGGTCAGCGACGACGCCGAGTACGGAGCCACTGCTGATCGAGCTGACCAGCAGATAACCGTCGGTCATGTCCACGATCACCCGATTCAGTCCGCCGAGTGAGTACCAGTTGGCCGCGCCCCCGGCGAGGCTGGTCATGCCGGAGACGACCGCTGCGAGTCGCTCCGCGTTGGACCGGTCCTTGATCGCGGACATCGCCATCAGCAGTCCGTCGGACGAGACCGCGATCGCCTCGACCACCCCGGCCGTGTTGGTGGTGAACGAGTCCAGCAGCCAGTTGAAGGTCCGGGCTTCCTGGCTGAGCTCTCCGGTGGCCGCACCGGACTGCTCACGGTCGATGCTGTCGCGGATGAAGGGGCTGGTCATCGTGGTGTTTCCTCTTCGTGACGGTGGTCGGTACGGACTTCGCTCAGGGCACGGGCCACCCCGGCCTCGAACTGGGTGACGAGGTTCCGGACCTCATCCGGGTTGTCGGGGCGGCTGCCGGACCGGTGCCGGTCCCAGCGGGGTGCCGGTCCGGTCGGCTCCAGGTTGCGGCCCGGTACCCGCCGGGTGAGCTGCACCGGTCCCGCCGCTACCGGGGCCACCTCCGGTGCCACGCCCCGGGTCGCCCCCTCCGGCTCCCCGACCGGGGAGGTCGTTCCCGGCTGCTGGCGCTGCGCCCGTCGTACGCCGGCTTCGAACTCCTCGATCAGCGCGCGGACCACGGAGGGGTCGGCCGGCTGGGGGCCGCTGTTGCGACCCGGTCCCCGGCCGGCCGCGCCGGGTCCGTTGTTGGCGGGCAACTGGGCGCCGGGGACCCGCTGACGCAGTCCGAGTGCCTTGGCGGCACCGGCTTCGTCGGCCACCGTCGCCGCCTCCCGGGTGTCGCCCGACCCGGCCGGGGCGGTCGTACCGTCGACCGGTGCCCCGGCGAACGCGTTCCATGGCACGCCCGCCGCCAGCGACCGGCTGGCCCGGTCCAGCAGCGCCGCGTCGAACACCGGCTCCACCAGGCTCTCGACCGGCAACGCCTCCAGTTCCGTACGGACACCGGCCGGCGCCTCGACTCCGCTGCGCCCGGCTCCCGGTTCGGGTTCACCCTGGCCGCTCGGCGTGAGCTGTGCCGGTGCGACCTGGGGTGCCGTGAGCTGCGAGGGCTCAAGCTGGCCCGGCTCGGTCTGGACCGGCTGGGCCTGCGCCGGCGGAGGCAGGACCGGTTCGGCCTGCACCGGTGGGACCAGTGGCGTGCTGACCAGCGCCCGGACCGGGTCGGCGACCGGTCCGATCGGCGCCGGTTTCCGGGTCGGCAACGTCCCGGCCGGGGCCGGATCCGCGTTCTGCACGACCTCCGCCCAGGTCAGTGATGGCGTCGGTACGGTGGCCCGCGCCACCGCGACCGCCGACGACTCGGTCCGGCGGGCCACCAGGAGCCGGTCCGCGATCTCGATCTCCACGGTCACCCCGCCGCCGGAGGTGGCCGACAGGGTCACCTGCCAGCCGTGCCTGCGGGCCAACCGACCGACCACGAAGAGTCCGAGCACCTCGGTTGGGGCCAGGTCGAGCCGTTCCCGCAGGGTCAACCGGGCGTTCTCCTCGGCCAGCCGTTCGCCGGTCATGCCGATGCCGTGGTCGACCAGGGTCAGCTTCACCCCGCCCTCGACCACCTCGCCGGTGACCGTCACCCGGGTGTGCGGCGGGGAGAAGGCGGTGGCGTTCTCCATCAACTCGGCCAGGGTCAGTACGAGGTCACCGATGACCGCCGGTGCCACGCCCATGTCGACCCGTACCTGTACGTCAACCCGGGTGTAGTCCTCGATCTCGCCGAGGGCGAGCCGGACGACGTCGCCGAGCGGCATCGGCGCCACATGCCCGTCGGCGCCGGCCGAGCCGGAGAGGACGACCAGGCTGCTCGCGCTGCGGCGCAGTCGGCTGGAGACGTGGTCGAGGCGGTAGAGGTGCTGCAGGCGGGTGGGGTCGGTCTCCTGGTGCTCCAACCGGTCGATCAGGGCGATCTGCCGGCCGACCAGGTTCTGCGTCCGCCGGCCGACGTGACCGAACATCTGCGCCACGTTGCGCCGGCTCGCCGCCTGCCGTTCGACCAGGCGTGCCGCCGTACCCTGCACCCGGTCGAAGGCGCGGGCGAGGTCGCCGATCTCGTCGCGGGCCCGGATGTCGACCGGGTCCAGTCGGATCGAGGTGGCCGACTCGGACTCGTCGTCGGCGATCCGGACCAGTTCCCCCTCGGCGACCCTGGCCACCCGGTCGGCGGACTGGGTGAGCCGGATCAGCGGCCGGGCGACCGTACGGGCCACCGCCAGGCTGAGCAGGACCACCACCAGGAGGGTGAGCAGAACCAGCCCGCCGACCCAGTACGCAGTGGTCAGCGCCGCCCGCTGTTCTGCCGTCACCTGGCGGATGACGTCGGTGACGATCCGCTTCTCCACGAACTGCCCGAGGGTGATCAGGGAGGCGACGGCGGGGAAGAGCCGTTGCATGCTGAACCCGGCGATCGTGCCCTCGGGGTCCTGGACGAACCGGGTGAGGAACTCGCTGCTGGTCCGGTTCGCCACCGCGTCCTCAACCAGCCGGTAGAGCGCGTTCTGTTCCGGCGTGGCGAAGGCGCTGAACCGGGTCGTGTTGACCGTCAACGCGGCCATGTTGCCGACGTACGCGGTGATCGCGGCCTGGTTCCTGCTGGCGACCACGAGCACGATGATCGACGCGCCGGCGCTGATTCCCTCGTCTGTACGGAGCACCGCGTCGAGTGCGACGACCTGGCGCCCCTGCGACGTGGCGGTGTCCACCCCGTCCATCAGGTGTAGGGATTCGATCAGCGCCACGTTGACCGGCCCGAACTTGCCCAGGACCTGCTCCGGGGTGGCCTTGCGGCTGAGCACCGCGGTACGCAACTCGGCGAGCTGCTGCACTCCGGTGATCGCGGTCGACACCCGGTCGGTGAGCTTGTCCCCGAGGTCGGCGCGCAGGTCGGCGATCTCGTCGCTGACCGTGGCCGACTGCTGGATCAGCGTGGACCGGGTGGCGTGGCCGAGCAGGTAGCCGATGGAGAGCAACCGTTCCTGCTGCAACTCCTGCACCAGCGAGCCGATCCGGCCTGCGGTGCGTACCGCCTCGGCGGTGTCGGCGGCGCGGCTGGCCTGGCTCACCCGTTCGACGACCACCGGTACGGCCAGGCCGACCATGGTGATCAGCGGGGTGATGACCAGCAGCGCGAGCTTGGCCCGGATCCGGAGCCTACCGAGCAGCATCGGAACGCCCCCAACCGCCGGGGCCGTCGGAACCGGCACCGGCCGTGGCGACCGGACGGCCGGGCGGTTGCGTGCCCGGTGCGCCGGCCGGTCCGGAGGCGGACCATTCGACGAGTGCGTCCCAGCGGCCCGGTTCGGTGCTGACCGGCTCGGCCGCCGGGCCGTCCGGGGTGCCCGGTGCGGCCGGTGCGGTGCCGCGACGACGGCCGCTGAGCACGATCGCCGTGGCCAGGCCGGCCATGAGCACCAGTGCCAGGGCGGCGGCGCCGTAGGTGACCTGCTGGTCGCGGGCCAACCGGTTGTTGCGGGCGTCGATCAGGGCGGAGAGTTCGGTGAGGATGATCGCGGAGAGTTGCTCGGCGGCGGCGTGGGCGGTCACCCGGGCCCCGGCGATCTGGGTCAGATCGGCCTGGGAGGTGCCGTCGGTCAGCGCGGCCGACGCGCTGAGTGCCTCGGTCGCGCGCTGGTAGCTGTCGAGCTGGTTGAGCAGGTTGCCACCGAGGTTGGGGCTGTCGGTGCTCTCCACCGCGGACTGCAGGGAGTCGATCAGGTCTCCGGCCGGGTCGAGCAGCGACGTACGGGCGGCGGTCAGCTCGGCGACCGTGGTCAGGCGTTCGGTCGACCGTCGGGCCGCTCCGATCACCGCGAGGTCGGCGAGCCGTCCGGCGGCGACCATCGCGTTGGGTAGTTCCTCCCCGACGGCATCCTGCAGGTAGTACGAGTCGGCCTCGGGGTCGCGCATCAGTCCGGAGCTCTCCCGCACCTTGGCGTAGAGGGCCAGCAGCAGGTCGGCGGCCTCGCGGTAGACGGTGTACGCGGCCTCGGGGTTGCCGGGTCCGCCGCGATCGGGCAGGGCCTCGATCTTGGCCCGTACGCCGGCCCACCGCTCGCGGGTGCGCAGTTCGGCGCCGAGCCGGGTGTCGACGGCGGTGGTCCGTTCCACCGCCGTGGCCAGGGCCTCGCGCAGCACCGGGCGGCCGGCCACGGTCGCCGACTGGGCCTCGGTGAGGGCCACCGTCACGTCGGCGAGCGAGCGCAGATACTCGACCCCGTGCTGTTCCCGGCCGGCCAGTTCCTGATCGGCGTCGACCGATCGCTGTAGCTGCACGAAGAGCACGGCAACCGGCACCAACAAGATCACCACGAGGAACAGGCGCAGTGCGTTACCGGGCGCGTTCGGCCATCGTCGGGGCCGCTGCGCGGGAACTGTCATCGTGTATCTCCTCCGGCGACGGCCAAGGTCCGGTGGTGGGCGCCGAGGCCGCCGGGGTCCCGCCCACCGGAGCGGAAAACTAACCGAACGCCCGACTCCGTCCGTCCATCACGAACAGTCAGTTTCACGTCAGTTGCGGACCTGTGGTCGCGGGTACTCATATTCGTGACTCTGCGTGCTTATTGTCGAGCGACATGTATCGATTGAGCTTAATGTCCTGGTAGATCGGAATTCACATAGTCCGAATTTGTCCTCCCGTGCTCGGCCTTGGGATGTTCGTACGATGCATTTCGATCACCGATCGGGTTGACCGGACGGACGTACGGCGGATCTCAGCCCCCGCACAGGTTCCGGCCCGTACGGTGTGCCCATGCCTTCCGCGCTGCCGTCCCGGCTCCGCCGTGCCCTCCACCGTGTCCGGTCGGAGGCGAGCCGCCCGGGGCGACGTCGACTCGGCGCGTCCGCCCTGGTCATAGCGCTGCTCGCGGCCCTGGTCGGGTGGGCGGTCTGGCCCGAGGGCGTCTCCTTCCGTACCGAGGACCGCATGATCAGCCTCCGGTCCGGACCGGACGGCAACCAGCCGATCGACCTCGACACCACGCTCTACCTGCCGGACGGGGCCACCGCCGCCGACCCGGTCCCGGCGGTCCTGTTGCCGCACGGCTTCGGTGGGACAAAGGAATCGGTCCGCTCCGACGCCGAGGAGCTGGCCGAACACGGGTACGCGGTGCTGGCGTACACCGCGCGGGGGTTCGGCCGCAGCGGCGGGGAGATCCACCTGGACAGTCCCGACTTCGAGGTACGGGACGCCTCCCGACTGCTCGACTGGCTCGCCGCCCGGCCGGAGATCCGTACCGACGCGACCGGTGACCCGAGGGTGGGAGTCGTCGGCGGTTCGTACGGCGGCGGCCTGGCGTTGCTGCTCGCCGCCGCCGACCCGAGGGTGGACGCGATCGTCCCGATGATCACCTGGCACGACCTGGCCGCGTCCTTCCTGCCCGAGTCGAGCGGCGGATCCACCCTGGAGGGGGTGTTCAAGAAGGGCTGGGCGGGCGTCCTGTTCGGCAGTGGCGGCAACGGTCCCGGCGGCCTCGGCGGTCTCGGACCGGGCGGCACCAACCCGGCCGGAGGGCCCGGCAACACCGCGTCGACCACCGGGCCGACCGCCGCCCCGACGGTCACGCCCAGCGTGGCCCCCTCGACCCGCCCCGGTCCGGGGATCGGGCCGGGGACCGCCCCCGGTGTCGGGGTGAACAATCCGGGCTGCGGCCGGTTCGCCGCCGACGTCTGTGCCGCCTACCTGGAGATCGCCACCACCGGGCGGGCCACCGAGCAGGCGGTCGCCCTGCTGCGCCGGTCCAGCCCGGCCGGCGTACTCGACCGGATCAAGGCGCCGACGCTGCTGATCCAGGGCGAGGCAGACACGCTCTTCCCGCTCAGCGAGGCCGACGCCAACGCCCGTGGCATCGCCGCCGCCGGAACCCCCGTACGCGTGGCCTGGTTCACCGGTGGGCACGACGGCGGTGCCGGCCCCCAGACCGACCAGGACCGGACCAAGTTCCTCACCGTGCAGTGGCTCGACCACTACGTACGCGGCGACGCCGCCAATCCCGGCACCGGGTTCACCTGGTCCCGGCTGGCCGGCTTCGACGCACTCGACCGGGGCCTGGTCGCCACCGGCTTCCGGACCGCCGACTACCCCGGCCTGACCGGCACCGACACGGCGGCCGGCGGCGGCACCCGCACGGTCGCGGTGGGCGGACCACCGCAGCAGATCGCGAACCCGCCGAACGGCAACCCGGCCGCGATCTCGACCGTGCCGTTCGCCGGTGCACTGTCGAGCGTGGTCGGCGGGGTGGCCGGGGACCTGCCCGGCCAGCACGCCCGGTTCGTCACCGAACCGCTCACCGATCCGGTCGACGTGGTCGGCGCGCCGACGGTGTCGATCCGGGCCGCGTCACCGACCGGCGAGGCCGTCCTCTTCGTCAAGCTCTACGACATCGGCCCGGACGGAACAGCCGAACTGCCCAGCGGCCTGATCGCCCCGGTCCGGCTGACCGGCCTCCCGGCCGACCTGTCCGGTGCCGCACCCGCGCGGGTGACCCTGCCGGCGATCGTGCACCGGGTCGAGGCCGGACACCGGTTGGCGCTGGTCGTGGCCACCTCCGACCAGGGCTACGCCACCCCGGTCGAACCGACCGTCTACTCGGTCGCGCTCGGCGGCGACCGGATCACCCTGCCCACGGTGACCGGGGAGCCGATCCCCACCACCGGAGTGCTCTGGCGCTGGGCGCTGGCCGCCCTGCTCGCCGCGATCGCGGTCGGGCTCGTCGTGGTCCTGCTGGTGGTCCGCCGCCGGCACCGCCGCCACGACACCTCGGTGACCGCGGAGTACGCGGACATCCCGCTGGTCATCCGCGACCTGCGCAAGGAGTACGCGGACGGCTTCGTCGCCGTCTCCCGGGTCGACTTCGAGGTGCACCGGGGGCAGGTGGTCGGCCTGCTCGGGCCGAACGGTGCCGGCAAGACCACCACCCTGCGGGTGCTGATGGGGCTGACCCAGCCGACCGCCGGCAGGATCTTCGTCTTCGGGCACCGGCTGGTCCCCGGTTCGCCGGTGCTCTCCCGGATCGGCTCGCTGGTCGAGGGGCCCGGTTTCCTGCCGCACCTGAGCGGGATCGAGAACCTGCGGTCGTACTGGCGGGCGACGGGGCGGCCGCTCGCCGACGCCCACTTCGAGGAGGCGCTGGAGATCGCCGGCCTCGGTGACTCGGTACACCGCAGGATCAGGACGTACAGCCACGGGATGCGGCAGCGGTTGGCGATCGCCCAGGCCATGCTCGGCCTGCCCGAGCTGCTGGTGCTGGACGAACCGACCGACGGGCTCGACCCGCCGCAGATCGCCGAGATGCGCCGGGTGCTCCGCCGGTACGCCACCGGCGGCCGGGCGGTGCTGGTCTCCAGCCACCTGCTGGCCGAGGTGGAGCAGTCCTGCACCCACGCGGTGGTGGTCAACAAGGGCACCATCGTCGCCTCCGGGCCGGTCGACGAGATCGTCGGCGAGTCGCCCAGCGTGCAGTTCGACGTCAGCGACCCGGCCGCCGCGCGTGCCGTACTCGATCGGCTCGACGGGGTGGAAGTGCTGTCGAACGGGGACGGGACGCTGGTGGTGGACGTGAACGGGACCGCCCGCAGCGAGGTGGTCGCCGAACTGGTCCGGGCCGGGGTGGGGGTCGACCGGGTGATGCCACGGCGCCGACTGGAGGACGCGTTCCTCGCCCTGGTCGGCGACAACTCACGGGGAAGCGGGGACCGCTGACATGGCCGGCACGGATCAGGTGACCGTCGAAAGCGCCGGTGCGGCAGCCGGCTACCGGCCGGGGGCGACCCTGTCGGTGGTTACCGAGTGGCGCCGCCAGTTCGCCCGGCGACGTACGCAGTTGACCCTGGCGGCGATGGTCCTGCTGCCGCTGATCGTGCTGATCGCGTTCCAGTTCAACTCGGGCGGGGACGACGACAACGGCAACAACGAGTTCGCCAGCCTGATCGACCTGGCCACCTCCGGCGGGCTCAACTTCGCCCTGTTCTGCATCTTCGTGTCGTCGTCGTTCCTGCTGGTCGTCGTGGTGGCACTGTTCTGCGGCGACACGGTGGCCAGCGAGGCGAGCTGGGGCAGCCTGCGTTACCTGCTGGCGGTGCCGGTGCCCCGGTCGAGACTGCTGGCGGTGAAGCTGATCGTGGCGCTGGCGTACTCGGCCCTGGCCCTGCTGCTGCTCGCCGGCACCGCCCTGGTCGCCGGCATCCTCCGCTACGGCTGGGAGCCGTTGCAGAGCACCGTCGCCGCCCAGATCCCCGCCGGTGAGGGCCTGCTCCGGCTGCTCGGTGTCCTCGGCTATCTGGCGGTGGCGCTGCTGGTGGTGGCCGGGCTGGCGTTCCTGCTGTCGGTCTCCACCGATGCCGCCCTGGGCGCGGTCGGCGGCGCGGTGCTGCTCTGGATCCTCTCCAGCATCCTGGACCAGATCGAGGCGCTCGGTGTGGTCCGCGACTTCCTGCCGACCCACTACAGCACCGCCTGGCTGGGCCTGCTCTCCACCCCGATCCAGACCGACGACCTGGTACGCGGCTGCATCTCGGCGATCAGCTACGCCACCATCTTCTGGAGCCTCGCCTTCTGGCGCTTCACCCGCAAGGACGTGGTGAGCTGACCGCGCTGCGGCTCGGGTCCGGGCTGCCCGTTCCCGTGGACGTGTTGTTTAGTCCGACCTATACTTTGTCTCGTGTCGAGGTCGGTGCCGCAGCGGTGGGCCATCAAGGTGACCGGCGACGTCCGGGAGTGGCTGCGAGAAATGAGGCGCACAGATCCGGATGCCTACCGGTCGATCAACATCGCTCTTGACATCCTCGCCGAAACCGGGCCGGGGCTTGGTCGGCCGCTCGTGGACACCCTGCGAGGCTCCTCGATGGCGAACCTGAAGGAGTTGCGGCCCCGGTCCGGCCGCGACGTCGCGGTACGCATTCTGTTCGTGTTCGATCCCTGGTCCCAGGCTGTGCTGTTGGTTGCCGGCAACAAGGCCGGGAACTGGGTCAACTGGTACGACGAGGCGATCCCGCTCGCGGAAGACGTGTTCGCTGACTGGCTCATCGGTGAGACCCAGCGTAGGCAGGAGAAGCAGCAATGACCGATTTCCACGACTGGGACGAGATCCGTGCCGAGTTGTACGACGGCGACGAGGCGGCGCTGGGGGTCGAACGTGCCCGTACCGAGGCGTGGATCAGCGCCTTCCACCTGGCAGAGGAGCGTAAGCGGCTTGGTCTGACCCAGCGGGACGTCGCCGAGGCCATGGGGGTGACGCCGGGACGGGTCAGTCAGATCGAGAACGGTGATCTCGACGTCAACGAGGTCGCGACGCTGGCCCGGTACGCACAGGCACTGGGTGCGAAGCTACGAATCATCTTTGACTACGGCACCGACCTGCGGCAGATCGCCTGAAGGGGACTTGGGTGCCTTCGACCGGCTCCGCCCGGCGTGGACGAGCCCGGTGGGGTCTGGGTCACAGGGAGTGTGGGGATGCTGGGCTGGGGCGGGATTCACCCGTAGGATCAGGCGTACAACTGAATACCTCATCCAGAGGGGCAGAGGGATACGGCCCGATGAAGCCCCGGCAACCACCCACCGGCTCGATGACGAGTCGGTCGTGGCAGGTGCCAAGTCCGTCCCCGCCGCACCGCGCGGCGTTGGGAAAGATGAGAGGACGGCATCGCATGACTGCGATCCTTGGCGAAACCCAGACTCCCACCACCGGCGAAACCCCAACCAATCCGGCGCGCGCGCTGGTCTGTCGGGGCTGCGGGGCGCAGTATCCGCTGATCGCGCAGCATGCCTGTTACGAGTGTTTCGGCCCGCTCGAGGTCGCCTACGACCAGGAGGCGCTGGCGAAGGTCACCCGGGCGGACATCGAGGCCGGGCCGCAGAACATCTGGCGGTACGCCGCACTGCTCCCCGCCGGGCAGGACCCGACCACCCGGGTCACCCTCGACCCCGGCCTGACCCCGCTGGTCGCCGCCCCGCACCTGGCCGCCGAGCTGGGCATCACGGCGCCGCTCTGGGTCAAGGACGACAGCGCGAACCCCACCCACTCGTTCAAGGACCGGGTGGTCTCGGTGGCGCTGACGGCCGCGCGCGGCCTCGGCTTCAACCGGTTCGCCTGCGCCTCCACCGGCAACCTGGCCAACTCCGTCGCCGCCCACGCGGCCCGGGCCGGG
Organism: Micromonospora sp. NPDC004704; assembly: GCF_053601675.1. Taxonomy (NCBI): domain Bacteria; kingdom Bacillati; phylum Actinomycetota; class Actinomycetes; order Micromonosporales; family Micromonosporaceae; genus Micromonospora; species Micromonospora sp. NPDC004704. Next base: position 29,711 of record NZ_JBSGCD010000038.1, read on the forward strand.
GTCCCCTCGATCGTCTTCGTCCCCGCCGACCTGGAGCAGGGAAAGATCATCACGACCGCGGTCTACGGCGGTGACCTGGTCGCCATCGACGGCTCGTACGACGACGTGAACCGGCTCTGCGGCGAGTTGGTGGAGACCGACGAGTTCGAGGACACCGCGTTCGTCAACGTCAACGTCCGCCCCTACTACGCCGAGGGTTCCAAGACCCTGGGGTACGAGGTGGCCGAGCAGCTCGGGTGGCGTATCCCCGAGCAGGTGGTCATCCCGATGGCCAGCGGCGAGCTGCTGACCAAGATTGACAAGGCGTTCAGCGAGCTGGTCGAGATCGGGCTGGTCGAGGCACCGGCCAACGGCTGGAAGGTCTTCGGCGCCCAGTCGGCCGGGTGCAACCCGATCGCTACCGCGCTGCACCAGGACACCGACACGATCGTCCCGGTGAAGCCGACCGGCATCGCCAAGTCGCTCAACATCGGCGACCCGGCCGCCGGGGTGTACGCCCTGGAGGCGGTGCGGCGTACCGGGGGTTGGATGGAGTACGCCGACGACGACGAGATCCGTGACGGGATCCGGCTGTTGGCGCGTACGACCGGGGTGTTCGCCGAGACGGCGGGTGGGGTGACGGTGGCGTGCCTGCGCAAGCTGGTGGCGAGTGGACGGCTCGACCCGGCGGCCGAGACGGTTGTCTACAACACCGGTGAGGGACTCAAGACGATCGATGCGGTGGCGTCGCTGGTGGGACCGACGTACCAGGTGAAGCCGTCGCTGAAGGCCGCCCGCGAGGCCGGTCTGCTGGGCTGAACCCGCTGGTCCGACGGCTGATGGAGGCCCGCTTTTCGGAGCCTGCCATCAGCCGATCGGACTGGGGCAACTAGGTTGATCGGTGGATGTGTCGGATGCGGTGGGTAACTGCCGATTTGCCACCCGTTAGCAAAATACCCCGACGAGGGCTTGACGGCGCGAACCGGGCGACGCAAAATGCTCCGTGCGGGAGGGCGTATCGCCGTAGACTTTTGAAGTTCTTACGACCCAGCGCCGGAGGCGTTGTGCGATCGTCCTCCCGACCAACCACCCCGGACTAATTCACTCGCGTTCATCGCGTGGGCCGGGCACCCTCGGGGACATGGACACTGCCGCCACCCCCGCCGGCCTCACCATCACACCACTCGACGTCGCCGACGACCTCGCGGTCGAGCAGGCGTACGCGGTCAGAGCCGCGACCCTCGCCGCCGATCTGCCGGACTTCCCGCCGCTCTGTCGCCAACGCTTCCTCGGCCAGCTACGCCATCCGATGCCCGGCGAGGAGGACCGGTTCGTCCTCGCCCACCTCGACGGCCGGGCGGTCGGATACCTGAGCATCGAGCTGCCCCAGTTGGAGAACACCGAGAACGCCTCGCTGGACATCCAGGTGCTGCCGGACTACCGGCGCCGGGGGATCGGTCGGGCGCTGTACGGGTACGCCCTGCGTACGGTCCGGGAACTGGGACGTAAGCGGGTCAACGGGGTGTCCCAGGCGCCGCTGCCCGGCGAACCGTCCCAGGTCGAACCCGGTGCGGAGTTTGCCACCTCGCTCGGGGCGAAGAACGCACTGGTCGACGTCCGGCGCCGGCTCGACCTCGGCACGCTGGACCAGGCGCACCTCGACGACCTGCTGGCCGCAGCCTGGCTCCGGGCCGACGGGTACTCGCTGGTGCGGTGGATCGGGCCGGTACCCGACGAGTACCTCGACGACATCGCCTATCTCGACGGCCGGCTGGTCCAGGACGCGCCAATGGGTGACCTGGAGTGGGAGGCGGCCAAGCCCGACCGGGAGCGGATCCGGGCGGTGGACGAGGCGCTGGTCCTGCGCGGACGGCGGAACTACCACAGCGTGCTGCGCCACGACGACTCCGGCAGGGTGGTCGCCTGGACGATGATCGACGTCGGCGCGACGCCCGACTGGCACGCGTTCCAGCAGATCACCATCGTCGACCCGGACCACCGGGGCCACCGGCTCGGGACCATCGCCAAGATCGAAAACCTGCGGTACGTCAGGTCGCACGAACCCGCCCTGCGGATCATCGACACCTGGAACGCGGGGGTCAACGACCACATGATCTCCATCAACGAGGCCATCGGCTTCCGCCCGGTCGAAGCCTGGAACAACTGGCAGTTGAGCCTCTGACCGGCCGCCGGAAACGGTGGAGGGCACAGCGAGGGGGTGTCGGGTGCGCTGGTGCATGATGACGGGATGACGGAGACCCCGCATCCCCTCTACGCCACGCACGCCGACACCCTCGCCCGGGCGCTGACCGCGATCACCGAACGTGGGTACTGGTCGGCCTTCCCCGAGTCGCCCAGCCCTCGGGTGTACGGCGAGACCGCCGCCGCCGAGGGCGAGGCGGCCTTCCGCGCCTACCTGGACGCCGACTTCCCGCTCGACCAGCCCGGCACCACGGGCCGGGTGGCCACCGAGGCCAGCCCCCTCGGCATCGACCTGGGTGTGCGCTACCCGCACGGCACCGCCGACGCGCTGATCGGCGCCGCCACCGCGGCCCTGCCGGCCTGGCGTGACGCCGGGCCACAGGCTCGGGCCGGTGTCTGCCTGGAGATTCTGACCCGGCTGCACCGGCACATCTTCGAGCTGGCCAACGCCGTACACGCGACCAGTGGGCAGGCGTTCGTGATGGCGTTCCAGGCCGGCGGGGCGCACGCCCTGGACCGCGCGCTGGAGGCGATCGCGTACGCGTATGCGGAGATGACCCGGCACCCCGGCACCGCCGAGTGGGAGAAGCCGGCAGGCAAGGGCGACCCGCTGCGGATGGTGAAGACCTTCCACGTGGTGCCCCGGGGCGTGGCGCTGGTGATCGGGTGCAACACCTTCCCGACCTGGAACTCGTACCCCGGTCTGTTCGCCTCGCTGGTCACCGGCAACCCGGTCCTGGTCAAGCCGCACCCGGGCGCGGTGCTCCCGCTGGCCGTCACCGTCCGGTACGCCCGCGAGGTGCTCGCCGAGGCCGGGTTCGACCCCAACCTGGTGCTGCTCGCCGCCGAGGAACCGGGTGAGAAGCTCGCCACCACGCTGGCGCTGCGCCCCGAGGTCCGGATCATCGACTTCACCGGCTCGACCGAGTACGGCGACTGGCTGGAGGACAACGCGCGCCAGGCCGCGGTCTACACCGAGAAGGCCGGCGTCAACACCATCGTGGTCGACTCCACCGGCGACTTCGCCGGCATGTGCCGCAACATCGGCTTCTCGCTGACGCTCTACAGCGGACAGATGTGCACCACCCCGCAGAACATCCTGATCCCGACCGCCGGGATCGAGACCGACCAGGGGCACAAGACCTTCGACGAGGTCGCCGCCGGTATCGCCGGTGTGGTCGAGAAGCTCACCGGCGACCCCGCCCGCGCGGTGGAGTTCACCGGGGCGATCGTCAACGAGGGTGTGCTGGCCCGGCTGGACGAGGTGGCTGGCGTCGGTGAGGTCGTCCTGGCGTCGCGTACGGTCGAGCACCCGACGTACCCCGGTGCGGTTGTGCGTACGCCGACGATCGTGCGGCTCGGCGCGGACGCCGCGTCGACCTACGGCCGGGAGTGGTTCGGACCGATCTCGTTCGCGATCGCCACCGACTCCACCGCGCACAGCCTGGAGATCCTCCGGGAGACCGTGGGTGAGCGGGGGGCGCTGACGGCGGCGGTCTACGCCACCGACGAGAAGGTGCTCGACGCGGCCGAGTCGGCGGCGGTGGACGCCGGGGTGCACCTGTCCTGCAACCTCACCGGCGGCGTTTTTGTCAACCAGTCGGCGGCCTTCTCCGACTTCCACGCCAGCGGTGCCAACCCGGCGGCGAACGCCGCGTTGACCGACGGCGCGTACGTCGCCAGCCGTTTCCGGGTGGTCCAGTCCCGCCGCCACGTCTGACCAGGTGTCGGAAAGGGCTCCTTCTCCGTACGGGAAGGGGCCCTTTCCGGCGTCGTGACCTGCGGTGACGGCCGGGTCAGGCGCGGCGGCGCAGCTGTAGCTCGGTCAGGGCCGCGATCCGGGGGTGCGGCAGCCGGACGCCTGTGTCCACGAAGCCGAGCCGCTGGTAGGCCCGGATCGCCCGGTCGTTCCCCACCACCACCTCCAGCATCAGTTCCGGTCGCCCGGATGCCCGGGACCAGGCCGCCACCGCCTCGATCAGATCGGCGAGCAGGCCGGTGCCCCGCCACGTCGGGGTGAGGTAGACGGCAAAGATCACGGTGAGACCCGGCTCGGCGGGTGCCGCGTGGCCACCGGCGTGCCCGACGAGCCGGCCATCGGGGTGGCCCGACGGTGGTTCGGTGACGAATGCGGCGATCTGGCTGCCGAAGGCGTTCTGGCGCACCCGGTTCGCGTACTCGGCGTGTGGCCGGGCCGCCGCCTCGGCGACGGTCTCCAGGAAGGCGAGCGGCGAGTCGGCGAGCATCTCCAGCCGCAGCGCACGCATACGGGCGGTGTCGGCGGGCCGGATCCGCCGGACGACCGGCCGGGGGTCGGACGCCTCGGGTGGGGCGGTCGTGGCGGACGCAGGCAGGCTGGTCATGGGGCATGCCTACCCTCGACCGACCCCGGCGGGCAACCGGATTGCCGATCACGGTCGTGTGTCGCACCCCGCGAGATACATGATCAATTGTACGACGTAAAGACGTCTGACGATGCCAGCACAATCGCCGCCAGTGGGGGTACGTGCCTCGCCTGATGTCCCTTTTGGGGTAGTGCACTGCGGTCGGACCTCGTGTAGCGTGCGATTTCGGTTGCTGAATTCGAGGATCGATATGGGTCCCGAGTCGGCGGCTCCGGTCGGCGTACGCCGGCACCGGGGGTGTTTGACCCAGCACGATCGAAGTGAGGAAGTGCACCGTGGCACAGGGCACCGTCAAGTGGTTCAACAGCGAAAAGGGCTACGGCTTCATTGCGGTCGACGGCGGGCAGGACGTATTCGTCCATTTCTCCGCGATCGAGATGGATGGCTACAAGGCGCTCGACGACGGACAGCGGGTGGAGTTCGAAATCGCCCAGGGCCAGAAGGGGCCTCAGGCAGAGAAGGTGCGCCTCCTCGCCTGACCGGTTCGCCTGAACCGATCGGTCGGGTGTCCCGGTCGAATGAACCGATAATCGCAGCCGGATCCGATATCGACAGGGCGCCGGTCTCCCGTGGAGTACGGCGCCGCTGTCGCATCCCTGCCCCCGACCGATGGCCCGCCGCCGCGTGTCCGTCGATCCCGGGTCCCGGTCCGGCTGTGCTGCTCCCGCTGACGACCCTCCATGGCGGGATGGCTCGTGTGGTGTCCGAGCCTGTGCCGTTCCGGGCCCGTTCATCACGTTTGGCGGACATGACCGGCGCGTCCGCTCGATGTTCACCCGTTTGTTGCCCGCCTGCACCCGTACGTCGTCCGCGTGACGCCCCTGGCGCGTCAACCCGTACGGACCGCCGTGGGCTTGCCCGGCTCCGGGACGATGTGGCTGGTCGGCGGGGTGACCGATCGCGCGCGGAGGTACGGCCGACCGGCCCCGCTCCGGCCCACTCGCTTGCACTCGCCATGGGAGAGTGCTAAACAAGTGATTGGCACTCGCGCGGTGTGAGTGCCAGAGGTCGGGGCGGTTAGGGCCACGGTCGCGTCACCGGTGACGGAGGCGGGGCACAAGGCCGGTCGTCGCGGGCTGTCCGGCCCGACCGACGGACGTCACTGCCGCCTAGTGCGCGGGAGTCGGTCCGGTGCGATCGCGCCGGACCAGACCGCGCGCCAGCGCAGTAGTGACGTCCGAAGGTGCGAAGTCAGGCGGCCGATCCGGGACCAACCGGCTCGGGTGGCCGTGAGTGTCCAGGAGGACAACGCCGTATGGCCAAGATCATCGCGTTCGACGAAGAGGCCCGCCGTGGCCTCGAGCGGGGCATGAACCAGCTCGCCGACGCCGTCAAGGTGACGCTCGGCCCCAAGGGCCGCAACGTCGTGCTCGAGAAGAAGTGGGGCGCCCCCACCATCACCAACGATGGTGTGAGCATCGCCAAGGAGATCGAGCTCGAGGACCCCTACGAGAAGATCGGCGCTGAGCTGGTCAAGGAGGTCGCCAAGAAGACCGACGACGTTGCCGGTGACGGCACGACGACGGCGACCGTCCTGGCCCAGGCGCTGGTCCGCGAGGGCCTGCGCAACGTCGCGGCCGGCGCGAACCCGATGGCCCTGAAGCGGGGCATCGAGGCTGCGGTGGCTGCGGTGGCGGAGGAGCTGGCCAAGCTCGCCAAGGACGTCGAGACCAAGGAGCAGATCGCCTCGACCGCGTCGATCTCCGCCGGTGACACCACCGTCGGTGAGATCATCGCCGAGGCGATGGACAAGGTCGGCAAGGAAGGCGTCATCACCGTCGAGGAGAGCAACACCTTCGGGCTCGAGCTCGAGCTCACCGAGGGTATGCGCTTCGATAAGGGCTACATCTCGCCGTACTTCTGGACCGACCCGGAGCGTATGGAGGCCGTCCTCGACGACCCCTACATCCTGATCGTGAACAGCAAGATCGCTTCGGTGAAGGACCTGCTCCCGATCCTGGAGAAGGTCATGCAGTCGGGCAAGCCGCTGCTGATCATCTCCGAGGACGTCGAGGGCGAGGCCCTGGCCACCCTCATCGTCAACAAGGTGCGGGGCACCTTCAAGTCCGTCGCCGTCAAGGCTCCGGGCTTCGGCGACCGCCGCAAGGCGATGCTGACCGACATCGCGATCCTCGCGGGTGGCGCGGTCATCAGCGAGGAGTTGGGCCTGAAGCTCGACGGCATCGGCCTCGACATGCTGGGCCGCGCCCGCAAGGTCGTGGTGACCAAGGACGAGACCACGATCGTCGACGGTTCCGGTGACGCCGACCAGATCCAGGGTCGGGTCAACCAGATCCGCGCCGAGATCGAGAAGAGCGACTCCGACTACGACCGCGAGAAGCTGCAGGAGCGCCTGGCCAAGCTGGCCGGCGGTGTTGCGGTGATCAAGGTCGGCGCGGCCACCGAGGTCGAGCTCAAGGAGCGCAAGCACCGCATCGAGGACGCCGTTCGCAACGCGAAGGCGGCCGTCGAAGAGGGCATCGTCCCCGGTGGTGGCGTCGCCCTGGTGCAGGCCGGCAAGACCGCCTTCGACAAGCTGGACCTCTCGGGTGACGAGGCGACCGGTGCGACGATCGTCAAGATCGCGCTCGACGCCCCGCTGCGCCAGATCGCCGTCAACGCCGGCCTCGAAGGTGGCGTCGTGGTGGAGAAGGTTCGCAACCTCGAAGCCGGCCACGGCCTGAACGCCGCGAACGGTGAGTACGTCGACCTGCTCAAGGCCGGCATCATCGACCCGGCCAAGGTGACCCGTTCGGCGCTGCAGAACGCGGCCTCGATCGCGGCACTGTTCCTGACCACCGAGGCAGTGGTGGCCGACAAGCCGGAGAAGAACCCGGCCCCGGCTGCTGCCCCCGGCGGCGGAGACATGGACTTCTGAGTCCGACGCAACATCGGTAAGGGGCGGGCCGCGACTGCGGTCCGCCCCTTACGTCATGTTGGCAGTCGCCGCTGATTGCGCTGCTTGTCCGCTCGGGAGAACGGCTTTCTGATCTGGATCGGCGCGTCGACCATCTCCAGCGGTTCGTCGGATGAAAGCTCGTCCAACCGCTCCATTTCCGCCCGCTGCTCCGCGTCGCCGTAATCGAGGCGATGTGCCGGCGTTTCGGCGGGGATCTCCGATGCCATCCTGGCCCAGGTGGCCGGAGGGAGATCGTCAGTCGGTTCGTCGTCCTTCGCCATGGCTGCCTCCTTGGCTCAAACGGTAGGAGCCGAAGAGGCAGCAGTGCTGAGAAACGGCGCTATAAACGGATATCTCCTATTCGCCCTTTTAGGGCGGGTCTCGGATCCGGTGCCGGTCAGAGTTGCTTGCGGTAGAGGAAGAAGACCCGCTCGATCCGCGCACCCGAGTTGGTGGCATAGAACGGAACCGGGCCGACCCAGCCGATCTCCGCCCGCTGGTGTCCGGCCGCCCGCTGGTCGGCCAGGCACCGCCGCAGCAGCACCCCACCGATCCCCAGCCCCTGCGCGGCCGGTGCCGTACCCATCGGCCCGAACCAACTCGGCCGGGACGACCCGTACGCGGCGAAGCCGAGCACCTCCACCTCCGGGCTGCCGGCGGTGCCGTTCGAGCTGTCGGCGGCGGTGTCGACCCGGTCGCGTACGGCGATGTGGCAGCCGGCTCCCGTCCGACCGATCGAGTCGGCGACCTCGCCGCCCCAGGCCACCCCGAAGGTCTCCTGGGCGAAGCCCACCAGCATCGCGGCGTCGTCCGGCTCGGCCCGGCGTACGGTGATGCCCTGCTCGGCCAGCCGTTGCTCGGCGGACTCGGTGCTGCGCAGTGCCGGCGACTCGTCGTACGACAGGTCGGCGGTCATGTTCCAGGCGGTGTTCTCCTGCTCGTAGCCGAGCGCCATCGCGGCGCAGATCGCGGGCGTGTAGCGCACGTCGATGCCGGGCCAGACGTAGTGGGGCGGATTCCCGGCCAGCAGCACCTCACCCGCGCCGAGACCGGACAGCGCACCCTCGATCCGGGCCAGCAGAGCCCGCCCGATCCCGCGTCGGCGGTGCGTGGGGTGCACCGCGATCAGGTCCACGTGACCCAACGACGAGTCCCGGTGGGCGATCGAGCCGAGCACCACGCCCACCGTGTCGGACCCGACCACCGCCACGAAACCGACCGTACGGCGGCGGGTCGGAGCACCCGGCAGCGTGGTGGTGTCCCGCAACCGGGCCACGATCACGCCCGCCTCGGCCGCGTCGTCCGGCAGGTCCAGCGCCTCACCGCAGAGGGCCACCACCGCGGGCACGTCGTCGTCGGTCAGCTCGATGATCGAGAAATCGTGATCCACGACCGCCGACCCTAGGACATGCCGTCCCTGCTCTGCTGCCCGCCCCTCAGCCCTGCTGGGCGGCCCGGACGGCGGCGTACGCGTCGACGAGGCCGGCGCCGGTGAGGTTGCTCGGCGGGCCGCAGGTGGGTTCCGACACGGCCGAACCACCGTCCGGTGACGGCACCGGGGTGGCGGTGTCCCGCAGGATCCGCCAGGTCCGGTCCAGGTCACCGACCAGTGCCGGGTTGGCCGACCACATCAGCGCCACCACCCCCGCCACGTGCGGGGTCGCCATCGAGGTGCCGCTGAGGGTGGCGTACCCGCCGCCCGGCATCGCCGACAGCACGTCGGCGCCCGGCGCGACCAGATCGGGCTTGGCCGCGCCACCCGCCGCCGGCCCCCGGCTGGAGAACGGCGCCACCTGCCGGTCCCGGTCCACCGCACCGACGGTGAAAACATCCGCGTACGGGGCCGGCGGGTCGTCGATCGATCCGCAGACCGGCCCGGTGTTGCCGGCTGCGGCGGTGAAGAAGATGCCGGCGGCGGCGAAGGCGGCGGTCGCCGGACGGAGTGCCCCGGCGTCGCAGCCCTCGATCGGCGGGCAGCCCCACGAGTTGGTCAGCACCTGCGGGGCCCGGTCCGGTCGGCCGTCGGCGAAGGGGTCACCACCGTTCGGGAACGGTGCCAGCATGAACTGGAGACAGTCCAGGTAGTGCGCCGGATTACCGAGGTTGCGGTCGAGGTTGACGCAGCCGATCCAGCGGGCGCCGGGAGCTACCCCGACGTTCTCCGTACCGACCGCGGTCGCGAGCGTGTGCGTACCGTGACCGCCCTGGTCGGTGGGGGAGCGGGTGCCGTTCCACGGGTCGTACCAGGAGTCGTCCCCGCCCCGGAACCCGGCGGCGAGGGCCGGATGGCGGCCGTCCACACCGGAGTCCGAACTGCCGACCACGATGCCCGAGCCGGTGGCCCGCAACTGCGACCAGACCCGGTCGGCGCCAATCCCGGTCAGGTTCCAGGGCGGTACGGATGGTCCGGTCGCGCCACCGTGGCTGGTCCCCGGCGGCTCCGGCAGCGGGCGCAGTTGCTGGCTGAGCAGCACCCGGTCGACGTCGTCCCGACGGGACAGCCAGGCGCGTACGGCCGGGCCACCGTCCACCTCGATCGCGTTGACCAGGTAGTACGGCGTGTAGTCCAACCGCCACCGGTCGAGTTGGCGGCGCAGGTCCACCTGGGTCCGGGACGCGGTGTCGACCAGCCGCCGGTAGACCTCACCGACCCGGTCCGGCTGACCGGTCACCCCGGTCGGACCGGCCCGGAGGTCGCCGAGGGACGCCTGCTCCTTCAGCACCACGAAGAGTTTCTCGCCGTGGAAACCCGGCTGCCCCGGTCCGACGTAGACGGCACCGGCGGCCAGCAACACCACCGCCAAGGTGACCGCACCCACCCACCGGCGGGGAATCCAGCCCCGGGTACGGCCGAACGCGACCCCGTACGCGGTCCCGAGCAGCAGCGCCACCGCGAGCGAACCGCCCGTGGCGACCGCCGCCCAGAACGGTATGTCCCGGCTGCTCGACAGCAGGATCGAGATCTCCTCCGGGTCCACGAAGGCCAACGGACCGAGTACGGCGAGGCCGACCAGCCAGCCCACAGGGGCGGGGTCGGCGGACGGGTCCGCGTCCGGTCGGGTGAGTCGGCGGAGGGCGAGTCGGCGCAGGGCGGCGAGGGTGAACCCGGTTGCCGGCAGGACGAGCAGCGTGGCGAGTTGCGTACCGGCTTGCCCGGTTCCCCCCGCGACCAGCGCGAGGGCGACGCCGACGACCAGGCCGCCGAGCAGCACCAACCGGGCCGGGCCGGCGGGACCACCGTCGGCGGTGTGCTCGTACCCGGTCCAGAAGTGCCCGTCGAGCAGGTTGGCGACGAGCCACCCGATGGTCGCCGAGGCGGCCAGGGCCAGCGCGGTTTCGAGCAGACCGCCGAGCGCGCCGAACCAGACCCAGGGCAGCAGCAGCGCCAGCCCGGCGGCGATCGCGAAACCGGTACCGGCGGACCATGCTCCGGATCTCGTGCGGGGGCGGCCGGCGCGCCAGCGTACGAGTGCTGCCGCCATGGCGGCGATCCCGGCGAGCGCGGCCAGGTAGGCCTCGTTCTGCGCGGGTGGGATGGCCCGGAGCAGGCCGAAGGCGCCGAGGGCGAGCGCACCGACCAGCCACACCCGCCCGGCGGCCCGTACCGGGACGGCTCGGGGCAGTACGGCGAGCAGCACCGCCGGTACGCCGACCAGCACCGTGTTGACGATTCCGGTCAACGGCCACACCCAGGCCGGCTGGGTCAGCCCGGCGACCAGCAGCACCTGTTCGACCAGCCAACCGACGGCCTGGGCGCCGACCGTCACCGCGACCGCCCAGCAACCGACGAGCACCGCGGCCACCACCGGCCACGGACCCCCACCCGGCCGATCCGCCGACGGCCCCGGCGACCAGGGCGGCGGGCCGCCCGGTGGAGGGGACGGTTCGTCGGCGGGCTGCGGGGGTCCGACCTGCATGTCCGAAACAGTACGACGGACCGGAAGCGCGACCTGTTCACCGGATGCGGTTAACGTGGACGGGTGCGCGATCCGAACATCTCCCGGTACACCGCCGGCCAGCTCTCTCCGATCCGTCGGGCGGCGGATCTGCGTCGCCTGCGCGGCGAACGGTTCGACGTACTCGTGATCGGTGGTGGGGTGACCGGCGCGGGTGCCGCCCTCGACGCCGCGTCGCGCGGACTCCGGGTCGCCCTGGTCGAGGCGCGGGACTATGCCGCCGGTACGTCCAGCCGATCCAGCAAGCTGATCCACGGCGGCCTGCGCTACCTGGAACAGCTGGAGTTCGGGCTGGTCCACGAGGCGCTCACCGAACGTGGTCTGCTCGCCACCCGGCTCGCTCCGCACCTGGTCCGGCCGGTGCCGATCCTCGTCCCGCTGCCGTCGGGCGCCGGGCCGTCGGCGCTGCCCGCCCGCGCCTGGCGGCGCTCCTACTACGGCGCCGGGGTGGCCGCGTACGACGCGTTCGCCGGCCTGTTCGGCGGCGGTCGGGGCATGCCGCTGCACCGCCACCTGAGCCGGGAGGGAGCCCGCCGGCTCTTCCCGAGCCTCCGGGCGGACGCGGTCGCCGGGGCGATTCGCTACTACGACGGCCAGGTCGACGACGCCCGGCTGGTGGTCACCCTGGCCCGCACCGCGGCCAGCCTGGGCGCGGCCGTGGTGACCAGCACCCGCGCCGTCGGCCTGATCCGGCAGGCCCGGGAGGTGACCGGGGTACGGGTACGCGACATGGAGGCCCGGCCCGGCTCCCCGGACGCCGAGTTCGAGGTGTACGCCCGTACGGTCATCGCCGCGACCGGGGTGTGGAGCGACGACATGTCGCGGATGCTGGGCGACATCGGCGCCCGCCCCGGACTCCGGGTGCGTTCCTCGAAGGGCGTCCACCTGGTGGTGCCGCGCTCGGCGATCACCGGCGAGGCCGGGCTGATCCTGCGGACCGCCACCTCGGTCCTCTTCGTGCTCCCCTGGGGCGGCCACTGGATCATCGGCACCACCGACACCGACTGGCGGCTCGACCGGGCCCACCCGGCGGCCTCCGCCAGCGACATCGACTACCTGCTCGAGCAGGTCAACACCGTACTCGAACGGCCGCTCGCCACCTCGGACATCGAGGGCGTCTACGCCGGGCTGCGTCCGCTGCTCTCCGGCGAGGCGGACTCCACCTCCAAGCTCTCCCGCGAGCACGCGGTGGTCGAGCCGATGCTCGGGCTGCTGCTGGTAGCGGGCGGGAAGTACACCACGTACCGGGTGATGGCCAGTGACGTGGTCGACCGGGCGGCCCGCCGGCTCGGCCTGGTCCGCCCGTCCCGTACGGCCGACCTGCCGTTGCTCGGGGCGGACGGGTTCCCGGCCATGTGGCGGGACCGGGCCGACCTGGCCCGCCGGCACGAGGTGCAGGTCGGGGTGGTGGAACACCTGCTGGAGCGGTACGGCACCCTCACCGTCGACCTGCTCGCCCTGATCGCGGCCGATCCACTGCTCGCCGCGCCGCTCGCTGGTGCGCCGGAATACCTCGCCGCCGAGGTCGCGTACGCGGCCAGCGCCGAGGGGGCCCTGCACCTGGACGACGTACTGACCCGGCGTACCCGGATCTCGTTCGAGACCGCGCACCGGGGCACCGAGTCGGCCGAACACGCGGCCGAGATCATGGGACGGGTCCTCGGCTGGGACGCCACGGTCCGGGCCCGCGAGGTGGAGCACTACCTGGGCCGGGTCGAGGCGGAACGGCAGTCGCAGCGGATGCCCGACGACGCCACCGCCGACGCGGCCCGGCTCGGCGCACCGGACGTACGCGGTTTCGCCGCCGACCGGGGTGCGGGGGCCGACGTCGCCGGGGCCGAGGCGGCGAGCTGACGCCGGTGCCGACGGACAACGGGTCCGGCGCGCCCGTGCTGGGCTGCGCCGGAGCCGGTCTGCCCGTACGGTGTGTCGAATGAGCGCCCGGCTGTGGCAACGTGCGGTGCCCGTCATCGCGATGAGCCTGTTCCTGATGCCGTTGGCGGCCTGCGGGGAGGCCGACCAGGACCCGCCCGTCTGGGAGGCCGGCTCGCCGACCACGGCGAGCGAACTGCCGACCGAGGCCGCGCCGCCGCCGAGCCCGGCGACGCCCTCGCCCACCGCCGCCTTGCCCACCCCGAAGGCCAGCGCGACGCCCCGGCCGAGCGCGAGCCGGACCACCAAACCGCCGGCCATCGGCACCGCCCGAGTCTCGGTCGTACGGACCGCGGCCGGTCAGGGTGCCCGGACCCTGTCCGTGGAGGGCGACGGGCGGTGGAGTTACCTGGCGGGTACGCGGGACGACAACGGCACGCTGAACCAGTCCCAGCGGGAACGGTTGCAGGCGCTGCTCGCCGACCCGAAGCTCGACGCCGAGGCTCGGGAGCGGGACCGGCCTCGGTGCCGCGACGCCGCGTCGTACGCGCTCAACACCGGCTCGACCACCGTGCTCTGGCAGGCCTGCTCCAACGGGGCACCGGCGACCGCCACCGCGATCGTCCGGCTGCTGGAAGGCGCCACCCCGCTCTGACCGCCCGGAATCCGGGACGCCGAAATCGAATGGTCCGCTCCTAACCCCCACCGCCCCCCGCAACACCGATTCCTTCGACGATCTTGCACTTGTGGCGCCCGGATCAGGGCAATTATCCAGATTTGTGAGCCACCTCAACTGCAAGATCGTCGTGCCTGGCCGGTGTGTGGAGGGGGAGGGGGTCGGCTAGATGACCTTGCCGGGGTTGAGGAGTCCGGTGGGGTCGAGCGCGTTCTTGATTGCGTGATGGACCCGGATGCCTACCGGGCCGATCTCGCGGGCCAACCAGTCCCGCTTGAGCAGGCCCACCCCGTGCTCTCCGGTGCAGGTGCCGCCGAGCGACAGGGCGAGTTCCATGATCGCGTCGAACGCTCGCTGGCTGCGGGCGACGCTGTCGGGGTCGGCGCGGTCGACCACGATCAGCGGGTGCATGTTGCCGTCCCCGGCGTGTCCGACGACGCCGATCAGCACCTCCTGTTCGGCCGCGATCCGCTCCACTCCGTCGAGCAGCGCGGCCAGGGCGGTTCGGGGCACGGCCACGTCGTCGAGGAAGAGGCCGCCGTTGCCGCCGGGGAAAGCCTCGGCGGCGTACCGCTCCATCGCCGGGTGGGCCAGGCGCCGGGCCTGGAGCAGTGCCGCCGCCTCCACCGCGTCGCTCGCGGCGAACACCTCGTCCGCGCCGGCAGCGGTGCAGACCTCGGCGAGCCGGTCGAGGTCGGCCGGGGCCCGCGACCCGGTGTCGACCGCCGCGAGCAGCAGGGCACGTGCATCCGTACGCAGACCCATCGGCCGGTACGCCTCGATCGCCCGCAGGTGGGTCTGGTCCAGCAACTCCAGCAGGCTCGGGGAGAGCCCCTGGGCGGAGATCTCGGCCACCGCCGCCCCGGCCTCGGCGATCGACCCGAAGACCGCAACCAGGGTCAGTGACTCCTCCGGGGCGGGACGCAGCGAGACGGTGATCTCGGTGATCACCCCGAGGGTGCCCTCCGAGCCGACGAAGAGCCGGGTCAGGTCGTACCCGGCCACCCCCTTGGCCGTACGCCGGCCGGTGCGCAGGACCTCACCGGAGGCGAGGACCACCTCCAGGCCGAGGACGTACTCGCCTGTGACGCCGTACTTGACGCAGCACATGCCGCCCGCGTTGGTGGCCACGTTCCCGCCGATGGTGGACGACTCCCAGGAGCCCGGATCGGGCGGGTAGCGCAGCCCGTACTTCGCCACCTCGCCGGCCAGGGCGGCGTTGACCACGCCGGGTTGCAGGACGGCGATCCGGTTCACCGGGTCGATCTCCAGGATCCGGTCCATCGCGGTGGTGCTGACCACCACCGCCCCGTCGACCGCGTTCGCTCCGCCGGCCAGGCCGGTCCGCGCCCCCTGCGGGATCACCGGTACGCCGTGCGCCGCCGCCACCCGCACCACGGCGACCACCTCGGCGGTGCCGGTGGGGCGTACCACCACCGCGGGCAGCCCCGACGCGCACAGATCGGCCTCGTCGTGGCGGTACCCGGCGAGCAGGTCCGGGTCGGTCAGTACGGCCGCCGTACCGAGGGCCGCACGAAGGTCGTCGAGCAGGGGGGATCCGGCCATGGGTGGCAGGCTAACCGCCGGACTACCGTGACGGCCATGGTGTACGTCGACCCACCCGCCTGGCCCGCCCGTGGCCGACTCTGGTCACATCTGGTCAGTGACGTGTCCTACGCCGAGTTGCACGTGTTCGCGGAGATGGTCGGCGCACCCCGCCGGGCGTTCGACCGGGACCACTACGACCTGCCGGACAACCGGTTCGCGATGGCGGTCTGGCTCGGCGCCCAAGTGGTTCCCGGCCGCGAGATCGCCCGCCTCCTGCGCGCCGCCAACCTCCGCCGCCCCAAACACCTCGCCTAACCACCGCACGCGTGGCCCCGCCACTCGTAGAGAACCCGCCCTCTTGTAGAGAAAGAGTGGTTATCCGGCCCGTGATAGCCCCTCTTTCTCTACAAGAGGGGTGTCTCGTCGGAGTGGAGAGGGCGGGGCTCGTCGGGGTGGGAGAGGGCGTGTCTTCTCGGGGTGGGAGGGGGCTGGGTGTCAGGGGTGGAGGTGGGTGAGTTCGCGGGTGAGGTTGTCGCGGGCGGGTTGTTCCCAGCGGGCGGCGAGGTGGGGCAGCCGGTAGCGGGTGGGCAGGTCGAGCAGGTCGCGGAGCACCGCCGCCCGACCGGCCCGGAAGTTCTCGTCCGGCACGTGGTGGTACTCGCGGCGGATTGCGGCGGCGTACTCGTCGTAGGCGGCGGCGGGAGCGGCGAGGATGGCGAGGTCGGCGTCGCAGAGCAGCGCCCCGGCCCGGTCGGTCGGCTCGACCCGGTGTCCGGCGGTGAGCAGCACCAGGCGTTCGACCTCGGTCACCGCCGAGGCCGGCAGTCCGAGTCCGGTCAGTAGTTCGGTGGCGAGGGCCGCGCTGGCCCGTTCGTTGGTGTCACCGGGCGACTGCGGGTCGTAGACCGCGTCGTGACACCACGCCGCGAGGCGTACTGAATCGGCGTCGCCGGTCCACCCCGCCTCGGCGTCGACCACGTCCAGTACGGCCACCAGGTGCCCGACCGTGTGGTACTGCCGGTGCGGCTCCTCCCACCGCCGGAGCAGGTCCTCCCCGGCCGCGCTCAGATCAGGCTCGGCGGCGGTGGCCCCCGCACCCCGTACGGCGGCCCGCCACCGTTCGACCAGTCCGGTCACCGGATCGCCCCGATCACCGCGGTGACCGGCGACGGGGTGCTCGACCCGGTCGTGACCGATGTCGGGGCGAATGCGGTGCGTGTTGGGGATTGAGTGGGTTGATGTTGGGTAGTCCCGGCCATGGAGTCCGCCCGGAACAAGGTCCGCTCAGCCGCAGACCTTGACAGTGAGCGGGTCAACCACGTGGTGAGCGAGCTTGGCGAACGCTCGAAAACCACGGTGCAGGACCGGGTGCACGCCGTACGGGCCAACTTCGTACTCGCCCTCCAGGCGGGTGTGGCCGCCCTGCTCTCCTGGTACATCTCGCACGACGTCCTCGGCAACACCGACCCGGTCTTCGCGCCGATCTCGGCGGTCGGCACGCTCGCCGCCTCGCTCGGCCAGCGGCTGCGCCGGACCGTCGAGCTGATTCTCGGGGTCGCGGTCGGGATCGGGATCGGCGACCTGCTGATCATCGTGGTCGGCAGCGGACCCTGGCAGCTCGGACTGATCGTCACCCTGTCCATCATCGTCACCATCTTCCTCGGCGGAAGTGTCGCCGTCGTGACGCAGGCGGCGGCCACCGCCGTACTGCTGGTGGCGCTGGCACCGAAGATGAGCAACGTCGAGTTCCCACGGGTCATCGACGCGCTGGTCGGTGGCGGGGTCGGGCTGTTCGTGGTGGCGCTGCTGCTGCCACTCAACCCGCTCCGGATCGTCGACCGGGCGGCCAGACCGGCGCTGGAGACCCTGGCCGAGCAACTGACCGTGACCGCGGAGGCGCTGGCAGAACACGACCCTGTCCGGGCCTCGACGGCGCTGGACCGGCTCCGCCGGGTCGAGGAGTACATGGACGGCCTGCAGGAGGCGCTGGAGGGGGGCAGGGAGACCGCCACCCTCGCGCCCGCCCGGTGGAACCGCCGCCGGGCCCTCACCCGGTACGCGGAGAGCGCCGAGTACATCAACCACGCCGTACACAACAGCGGGGTGCTGGTCCGGCGGGCGGTGACCGCGCTGGAGGACGACGAGCCGATCCCGGCCGCGATGGCGTCGGCGGTGCGGCAGTTGGCCGACGCGGTCCGGCTGCTGCACCAGGAACTCGGCGCGGGGCTGGACCCGGAGGCCGCCCGGGAGCGGGTGCTCCGTTCGGTCACCGCGGCCGGTCGGGCGTACTCCGACGGGGTCGGTTTCTCCGGCAGCGTGGTCGTCGCCCAGATCCGGACCACCGCCAGCGACGTGCTCCGGGCCACCGGGATCGAGCGGACCGAGGCGAACCGCCTGGTCCGCCGGGCGGTGAGCACCCAGACCAGCCCGACCCGCAGCTCCCGCCCGTCGGCACACTGACCCGACCAGCCAATCCGCCGGCCCGGCGAGTTGATCGCGCGGCCGGTCGGCAATCCGGCCCGGTCGCGCAGCCGTCGGCCGCCGAGCTGACCGTGCGGTTTCGCGGTCAGCCCGGGGCGCGGCGGGTCAGCTCAGTTCGGTGAGGGCGGCGAGTAGCCGGTCGACGTGGGCGGCGGTGCTGCCCAGGCCGATGCTCGCCCGCAGGGCGGTCGGCGGCAGGTCGGACCGGCCACTGCGCGCGGCGGCCTCGCCGAGCAGCCGTCGGGCCAGCGGGTGGGCGCAGAACAGGCCGTCGCGCAGGCCGATTCCGTGCCCTCGGGCCAACTCGGCGGCGACCTCGGCCGAGTCCCGACCGGCGACCACGAAGGAGACGATGCCGACCCGTGGCGCGTCGGCGTCGAAGGTACGCAGCTCGACGATGCCCGGCAGGGCGTGCAGCCCGGCCCGCAACCGGGCCAGCAGGTCCTGCTCGCGGGCGTGCAGGTCGGCCCGGTCCGCCTCGCCGAGGGCCGTACAGACCGCGGCGAGGGCGACCGCACCGAGCAGGTTCGGGGTGCCGGCCTCGTGGCGTCCGGGGCCGTCCGCCCAGCGCACGTCGTGGGTGGCGGTGCCGACACCCAGGGTCGCGCCGCCGCCGAACAGGTACGGCGGTGCCGCGTCCAGCCAGTCCGCCCGTCCGGCGAGCACTCCGGTGCCGAACGGTGCGTAGAGCTTGTGCCCGGAGATCGCCACGTAGTCGATCTCCGATCCGGCGATGTCCACCGGCGCGTGCGGGGCGAGCTGGGCGGCGTCGACCGCGATCCGGGCGCCGTACCGGTGGGCGACGGCGGCCAGCTCGGTCACCGGCCACCGCTCGCCGGTGACGTTGCTGGCGCCGGTGACGGTGACCAGGATCGGGTCGGCCGGGTCGGACTCGCGGCGCAGTTCACGCAGTGCCTGGCTCAGGGCCGTCACGGCCGCGGCGGGCGAGGCGGGGACGGGCAGTCGTACCGTGTTCGGCCAGGGCAGCAGGTTGGCGTGGTGCTCGCCGCCGAAGGTGACCACGGTGGTGCCGGTCGGGACCGCGCGGGCGAGCAGGTTGAGCGCGTCGGTGGTGTTCCGGGTGAAGATCACGTAGTCGTCGGCCCGGGTGCCGAGGAAGTCGCCGACCGTCTGCCGGGCCCGCTCGTACGCGAGCGTGCTGCGCTGGGACAGCGCCCCGGCGCCCCGGTGCACGCTGCCGTACCAGGGCAGGAGCTCGGCCACGGCGTCGGCTGCGGCACGGGCGCAGGGTGCGGTGGCCGCGTAGTCGAGGTTGACCAGGTCGGGCACGCCGAGGACGTCGAGCGGTCCGGTGGCGGCGAGCGGCGCGACGGTGATCCCGGTCGCGGCCGTCGGGCGCGGCGCGGTGCGCGGGTCGACCGGGGAGGAGACGGGTACGAGAGTGGAACGCATGGGTACGACCTCCGGCAATCCGGGACCCCGGTTGCTGAGGGTGGGGTCCGCGCTTGCCCAGCACACGGATCGGGCTGGGCCCGGTCATCACCCAGGGCACCCCACCGCGAACTCGACGAGGGTTGCCGGCCAGCAAGCTGGGGCTTCGCCCACCGTCCGGTCGAACCATTCGGCGTCTCGCCGGTGGTCGGTCGGGTCGGTGTGCGTTGGTCGCTGGCACTCGTGACCTGCCTGGCAGCATAACCGGACGGATTGCGGTCCGACCAGCGGGTCGAGGGGTGACTACGCTGGCGTCATGGCCGACACCCCGCCCGGCGGAGATCCCTACTCGCCGCCGCCGATCCCGCCTGCCGCGCCGACCCCGCCGGTCAGCGCCATCCCGCCGAGGGTGGCGAAGTTCTCCGGCCGGGGGCTGACCTGGCGGCGTGGTCTGGTGCTCGCCGGGGTGATCCTGCTGATCGCCGGCTGTGCGGTCTACATGGCGATAACCCTCGGCGACGACCTCGGCCTGCAGGCGCTGATCATCGGGCTGGTGGCCGCGATCCTGCCGGTGCCGGTGCTGATCGCCTGCTTCCTCTGGCTCGACCGGTACGAGCCCGAGCCGATGGTCTACCTGATCTTCTGCTTCGCCTGGGGTGCGTTCGTCGCCACCGCCGCCTCGCTGAACGTGAACCGGGAGACCGCCGAGCTGTTCGCCGGATGGGGGCTGCCGGACTCGCTGGTGGCGGTGCTCGGGGCGCCGTTCATCGAGGAGTTGACCAAGGCCCTCGGACCGTTCCTCCTGCTGCTGTTCCGCCGCCGGGAGTGGTCCGGCATCACCGACGGGATCGTCTACTGCGGACTCTCCGCGGTCGGCTTCGCCATGGTGGAGAACATCCTCTACCTCGGCGGGTACGGCTACGCCGCCGGTGCCGACCAGTACGGCCCCGCGACCGGGGTGCAGAACGTGTTCGCGATCTTCATCGTCCGGATCCTGCTCACCGGGTTCGCCCACCCGCTGTTCACCGCGATGACCGGGATCGGGCTCGGTATCGCGGCCCGCTCGGCGGACCGGCGGATCCGGATCTTCGCCCCGCTGGCCGGTCTCCTGGCGGCGATGATGTTGCACGGCACCTGGAACCTGATGCCCTCACTGGCGGCGGCACTCGGGCAGAACCTGATCGTGCTCTACGGGTACATCGGCGTGATGGTGCCGATCTTCCTCGGCATGGTCGGGCTGGCCGTCTGGCTGCGCGGCTGGGAGGGCCGGCTCACCGAGCGCCGGCTGCCCGACTACGTACGCGCCGGCTGGCTCAGCCCGCCCGAGGTGGCGGCCCTGGGCAGTCTCGGGCGGCGGCACTCGGCCCGGCGCTGGGCCCGGCGGGTCGCGGGGGAACCGGGCCTGAAGGCGATGCGCGGTTTCCAGTTCTCGGCCACCCGGTTGGCGCTGCTGCGCGACGGGATGCTGCGCGGGCTGGACACCAAACCGGCCGACCGCGCCCGGACCGCGTACGAGGAGCGGCAGTTGCTCGACGCGATCACGGCGTACCGGTGGGCGTTCGTGGGGCGGGACCCGCAGGCACCGGTCGGGGTCTGGGACGGGGCCCGTTACCACCTGAACTTCCCGGACGGGGTGCCGCGCACGGTGGAGGCGCCGGCCGAGCCGGTGGTGCCGATCCCGGTGGTGTTCACCCCGCCGCCGGCTCCCAGCCCCTACGGTCCCTACGGCCCGCCGCCGCCCGGTTACAGGTAGAGCCCGGTCGAGTCGGTGTCCACCCGCTCGGCGG
This sequence comes from Micromonospora sp. NPDC004704, assembly GCF_053601675.1. Lineage (NCBI taxonomy): Bacteria > Bacillati > Actinomycetota > Actinomycetes > Micromonosporales > Micromonosporaceae > Micromonospora > Micromonospora sp. NPDC004704. Next base: position 50,908 of record NZ_JBSGCD010000038.1, read on the forward strand.
CGACCGCGTGCACGTCGCGCTCGCGGAGCAGGACGTACTCCCGGCCGTGCAGTTCCACCTCGGAGCGGTCGTCGGGGTCGAACAGGACCCGGTCACCGGAGACGATCGAGCGGACGTTGGGTCCGACACCCACCGCGGTCGCCCAGGCGAGGCGGCGTCCGATCGAGGCGGTCGCCGGGATGACGATGCCGGCGGTCGAGCGCCGTTCACCCTCGCCAGCCTCCAGGCGTACCAGGACGCGGTCGTGCAGCAGGCGGATCGGTAGGCCGTTGTCGAGGTCTGGGTCGGCGGTCACGACCGGAACGGTACCGCTGCGACCGTGGCGACGGTGGTGGAGGTCGAGGTCACGGTCGGCGGGAGGGTTGCGCAGCCGCCGGTAGGGGCAAACTGGGGGAGAATTCAGGGCTCCGTCGGGACGTTCCGTCGTGTTCCTGCCGGTTACCGTAGGTAAGCCGGTTCGCCAGCCAGGAGGTGTGCGCTTGAGCCGCTTCGAGCAGCTGCGGGCAAGGGCCCGCCGCGCGTACGAGTCCGGCCGCGCCTCGGTCCGGGCCGCGCGCCCGGCCGCCGGTGAGCGGGTGACCGTGGCCGACGAACCCCCGGCGCCGGAGCAGTACGTGTCGCCGGTGCCGCCGCCCCGGGCGCCGATCGGCGGTGACGAGGTCGCGTCGGTGCACTCCTCCACGTCCAGCCGCGACGACGCGGACGTGCCGAGGGCGCTGCGGATCGCCGGCGCCTGGTCCTGGCGACTGCTCGCGATCGGCCTGGTCACCTATGCCCTGCTGAGGGTGATCGGCACGATCCGGATCGTCATCATCCCGCTGATCATCGCGCTGCTGCTCTCCGCCCTGCTCGCCCCGGCGGTGGGCTGGCTGCTGCGGGCCCGGTTCCCGCGTTCGCTGGCCACCGCACTGGTGCTGGTCGGTGGCCTGGCCGCAGTGGTGGGCACGCTCACCCGGGTGGTGACCGAGTTCGTCGGCGGGGTGCCGGAGCTGAGCAAGAACGCCTCGGAGGGCATCCGGCAGATCCAGGACTGGCTCCGTACGGGACCGCTGCACCTGTCGGACAACCAGCTCAACTCGTACATCGACGAGGCGCAGAAGTGGATTGACGAGAACACCCAGGCGCTGACCAGCGGCGCGCTCTCCACCGCCACCACCCTGTTCGAGCTGCTCACCGGTGCCCTGCTGGTGCTCTTCGCGACCTTCTTCTTCCTCCGCGACGGGGGCAGGATCTGGCGCTTCATGGTCCGGCTGCTCCCGGTCAACGCCCGCTGGCGGATCGACGACGCCGGGCGGGCGTCGTGGGCCACCCTGGTCGCCTACGTACGCGCCACCGTGCTGGTCGCCTTCATCGACGCCGTCGGCATCGGGATCTTCCTGGTCATCTTCGATGTGCCGTTCGCGTTCCCGCTCGCCGCCCTGGTCTTCCTCGGCGCGTTCATCCCGATCGTCGGGGCCACCCTCTCCGGGGCGGTCGCGGTGCTGGTCGCGTTGGTCGACAGCGGCCCGGTCACCGCGGCGATCATCCTGGGCGTGGTGATCGGGGTGCAGCAGATCGAGGGCCACATCCTGCAACCGCTGATCATGGGGCGGGCGGTGGCGATCCACCCGCTCGCGGTGATCGTCGGGATCGCCGCCGGAGTGGTGCTCGCCGGGATCGTCGGCGCGCTGGTCGCCGTACCGCTGATCGCCGTACTCAACACGGCCGTGCGGCGGTTGGCCCACCGGCGCCCGCCCGAGGTCCCGCCGGACGCGGTGGTGGTCGCCTCCACCGCTCCCTGATCCAGATCAGTCCTTGGCGAGGCGTTGCAGTGCGCCCCGGGCGACCTCGGGCCGGGTGGTGTACCAGAACGGTGGCAGCGAGCGGCGCAGGAACGCACCGTAGCCACGGGCGGTCTCGAGCCGGGAGTCGAGCACCGCGACCACGCCCTTGTCCCCGGTCGACCGGATCAGCCGACCCACACCCTGGGCCAGCCGGACCGCCGCGATCGGGACGCTGACCGCCGCGAAGCCGGATCCGCCGGAGGCGTCGACCGCCGCCGCGCGGGCTGCCGCCAACGGCTCGTCGGGTCGGGGGAACGGCAGCCGGTCGATCACCACGAGCTGGCAGGCGTCGCCCGGCACGTCCACGCCCTGCCAGAGCGACATCACCCCGAACAGGCAACTCGCCCGCTCCTCCCGGAACCGGCGGACCAGCAGCGGCAGCGACTCCTCACCCTGGAGCAGGACCGGCAGGTCGGTCCGCGCCCGGAGCAGCTCCGCGGCCTGCTGCGCGGCCCGCCGGGAGGAGAACAGCCCGAGGGTACGGCCACCGAGCGCGGTCACCAGTTCGAGCAGTTCCGTGCCGGCCGCGTCGGGCAGGCCGGAGGCGGCGGGGCGGGGCAGGTGCGCGGCGACGTACAGGATGCCCTGCCGGCCGTAGTCGAAGGGTGAGCCGACGTCGAGCGAACGCCACCCCGAACCCGACTCGCGCTCGATCAGGGCTGCGTCCCCGGCAGCCTTCGGCGCGGGTTTGGCCTTCCGGGCCGGGGCGGTCGAGGCGGCCAGCGCGGAGGCGGCCGGCGACGGCGGGTCCACGGTCACCGGGCCGAGGCCGAGGGCGCGGGCCACGGTGTCGAACCGGCCGCCGAGGGCCAGCGTGGCGGAGGTGACCACCACGGTGCGCTCGTCGTACAGCTCGTTGGCGAGCATGCCGGCGACGGAGAGCGGCGCGACGACCAGGGCTCGGCGTCCCGCCCCCGGACCGTCCGACTTCTCCACCCAGGCCACGTCGTGCTCGCCCTCCTCCAGCAGCCGCTGCGAGGTCTTGGACAGGTCGTCGAGGACCGCCTTGGCCTGCTGCTTGCGTACCGGATCGGGGTCGTCGGCCTTGATGTCGCCGACCTTGTCCAGGGCCGCGCGGGTGGCCGCGTCGAGCAGGGTGCACGCCTCCCGCAACGGACCCGGCAGCCCGGCGGTGATCCGCCCGGCCGGCGCCTCGGCCAGCCCGACCGAGAGTGCATCACCGGCGGCGATGAGCGACTCGGCGATCTCCGGGGTCAGCAGCGGCCGGGCCCGGCGGGCGGCCCGGTCGACCAGCTCCGGTACGAGTTCGGCCTGCGAGGCGGAGGAGACCCGGTCGGCCAGCTCGTGCGCCTCGTCGACCACCAGGAGCTTGTGCGGCGGCACGATGTGCCGGTCGGCCAGCAGGTCGACGGCGAGCAGGCTGTGGTTGGTCACCACGATGTCGGCCTCGCGGGCCCGGACCCGGGACGCCTCCGCGAAGCACTCCGGCCCGTACGGGCACCGCCCGGCCCCGACACACTCGCGGGCCGGCATCGACACCAGCCGCCACGCCTGGTCGTCGACGCCCGGATCGAGCTCGTCCCGGTCGCCGGTCTCGGTCTTGTCCGCCCAGGCACGCAGCCGCTCGACCTGCTTGCCCAGCCGGCCGGCCTCGCCGAGCCACTTCATGCCCCCGCCGCGCCCGGGCGTGTCGAAGAGGGTGTCCTCCGGCTCGTCCTCAGTGGAGTTGTCCAGCCGGGCCAGGCAGAGGTAGTGGTGCCGGCCCTTCAGCACGGCGAACGTCGGCCGACGGCCGAGGACCGGCTCGACCGCGTCGGCGAGCCGGGGGAGGTCGTGCTCGACGAGCTGGGACTGCAACGCCAGGGTGGCGGTGGAGACCACCACCGGGCCGTCGACGGTCAGTGCCGGCGCGAGGTAGGCCAGCGATTTGCCGGTGCCGGTGCCCGCCTGCACCAGCAGGTGCTCGCCGGTGGCGATGCTCTCCTCGATCGCCGAGGCCATGAGCTGTTGACCGGGCCGGGCCGAGCCGCCGGGCACCGCGCCGACCGCGGCGGCGAGCAGTTCGTCGGTGCTCGGCCGACCGGCGCGCCGCCGCCGACGGGTGGCCGGTGCCGGGGCCTTCGCGGAGTCGGCGCTCCCGGAGTCGGCGGTGTTGTCAGCGGTGGTCGGAGCGGTCACCGTAGGACCGTACCTGGCCGTCCCGACACCGACCGCGCACCTCGGTTGGCGAAGGGTCTTCGCACGGGCGCGGGGTGGGCGGCATCGGTTAGGGTGCGGGCATGTCGAGCGATGTGGTCCGGGTCGTTTACACCAAGTACGACGGCACCGCGCACCGGGACTACCCTGCCCGCCGGCTGACCGAGGACGACCTGGGTGTCTGGCTCGGGGTGACCGCCGGAACCGAGTCGGTCTACCACGGCCGACCCTCCGTGGAGCAGATTCCCTTCGTGCTCCTCGTGCCGCATTCGGCGTGGTGGACCGGCATGTTCAACCCTCCGCCGAGGACCAGCGAGGTCTACTGCGACATCGCCAGCCCGGCCCGCTGGGAGGGGGACACGGTCAATTTGATCGATCTCGACCTCGATGTGGTCCGGCGTCGGGGGACCGGTGCGGTGGAGTTGCGCGACGAGGACGAGTTCGCCGACCACCGGGTCCGGTTCGGTTACCCGGAGGACGTGGTGGTCCGGGCCGAGGCGGCGGCCGAGTGGCTCTACGACGCGCTCGGCGACGGGACCGAGCCGTTCGCCACGGCGTACCGGAAGTGGCTCGCCCTGGTGCTCTGAGCGCCGCCTCCGGGCGGCCATGCCCGAGCCGGGCGGGTCAGCGTGGGGCGGGCCACTGCGGCGTGTCCGGTCCGAGCGCCGGCACTCGGCTCAGCTTCTCCGGGTTCTGTTGGTGGAAGATGCCGGTGATCCTGCCGTCGGCGACCGTGTACCAGGTCACCAGCCGCAGCCGCCGGTCGTTGCGGTAGTCCCCCTCGACCTGGAGCCCGAGTGAGCCGTTGACCAGCACGGGCAGGGCCCGCGCGGCGGTGGTGTCGAGCACCGTACGGCGGACCAGGCCGAGCGCGAACCGGGCCACCTTCAGCACCCCGACAACCGGGTTGCGGGCGCTCGGGGCTTGACCGCCGCTGTCGCCGACGAAGACCACGTCCGGGGCGAGCACCGCGACCAGCCGGTCGAGGTCGCCCGATTCGGCGGCGGCGAGGAAGGCGGCGACCACCCGCTGCTGCTCGGCCAGGTCGGCGGTGTGCCGGGCCCCGCCCTCGGCGACCGCCCGCCGACCCCGGGAGGCGAGCTGCCGGGCGGCCGTCGGTGTGCCGTGCAGCACCTCGGCGATCTGGGTGAACGGCACCGCGAAGACGTCGTGCAGCACGAACGCGACCCGTTGTTCGGGGGTGAGGCGTTCCAGCACCATCAGCAGGGCGATCCCGACCTCCTCGGTCTGCGCGGCCCGTTCGGCCGGGTCGGGGGCGAAGCCGCCGGGGTCGGGGAGGTGCCCGGCGGCGCCGGGGGCGGCCAGTCCGGGCGTGTCGGGCAGCCGGCTGATCACCGGTTCGGGCAGCCACTGACCGACGTACGCCTCGCGGCGTACCCGGGCCGAGCGGAGCAGGTCGAGGCAGATCCGGCCGGTGGCGGTGGTGAGCCAGCCGCGCAGGTCGCGGATCTCGGCGCGGGCCGCCGGGTCGGCGAGTGCCCGTGCGTAGCGCAGCCAGGTTTCCTGGACCGCGTCCTCGGCGTCGGCGCGGCTGCCGAGCATGCGGTACGCCACCGCGGTCAGGTGGTCCCGCTCGGCCTCGAACTCGGTCGCCAGGTCCCGCACGGCCGCCCCCCTGCCTGGATCGCTCTCCCGGTCGGTGCTCCGCCCCGAATTCTCCCCCTACCCCGACGGGGCCTGCCGACGAGCTACTCCCGTGGAACCGGCCGACGTGCTCCTGCCGGGAACGGGCCGGCGGGAGGGGACTCGGGGCTCGCGTCGCGGCGGGGCCTCCGGTCGGCGATGATCGGGGTATGACCAGATGTGGTGTGGTGCCGGCATGAGCGAGCCGAGGCGGTCCGTCCGCGACCTGCTGCGGGTGCCGACCGGCGGGACCGGGCTGGACCTCGGGGCGATCCACCCGCGTACGACGCCGGGGTTGCCCCGGGCCGGGGTGGTCGGCAGCGATCCGAAGGCCTGGGCGCGGGCCCGGGTGCAGGAAATCGGGGCGGACCTGGGTCGGCAGCAGGAGATGCTGTTCGCCTCGGCGAAGGTCGACCCCGCGTCCGGGCGCAGGCTGCTGCTGGTGCTCCAGGCGATGGACGCGGGCGGCAAGGACGGCACCATCCGGCGGGTGGCGGGCACGATGAACCCGCTCGGCCTGCAGATCAGGTCGTTCGGGCGGCCGACCGAGAAGGAGCTCAACCACCACTTCCTGTGGCGGATCCGCCGGGCGCTGCCGACTCCGGGATACGTCGGGGTGTTCAATCGATCACACTACGAGGACGTCCTGGTGCCGAGGGTCGAGTCGCTGGTCCCCGAGCACACCTGGCGGGCCCGGTACGACGAGATCAACGAGTTCGAGCAGGAGCTGGCCGACGGCGGGGTGACCCTGCTCAAGGTCTTCCTGCACATCTCCTACGACGAGCAGTTGGAGCGCCTGCGCAGCCGGCTCGACGACCCGGAGAAGCACTGGAAGTACGAGCCGGCGGACGTGGACACCCGCGCCCGCTGGGCCGACTACCAGGCCGCGTACGCCGAGGCGCTGGCGCGTTGCAGCACCTCCGGATCGCCCTGGTTCGTGGTTCCGGCGAACCGGAAGTGGTACCGCGACTGGGCGGTGGCGAGCCTGCTTCGGGAGACCTTCGCGGGCATGCACCTGACCTATCCGGCGCCGAGGTTCGACGTCGAGCGGGAGCGGCGGCGGCTGCTCGAGATGCGCCCGGAGCCGGTGGAGGCCTAACTGTCGCTAGATGAACAGCAGGTGAACCGATGGTGAATCACACCTGGCCAGAGGTGGGCCGGTGGTTGCGCGATTTTGTCGTTTCCTAGCATTCCCCAAGGCAGGTCCGTTGACGCCCGCCACCCCCACCGCCGACGCGACGAGGTCCGTGCCGTGAAGTTTTCCTTCCGCCCCACCGAGGGCGCCTTCTACGAGCTCTTCACCAGGGCCGCGCAGAACCTGGTGCGGGGTACCGAGCTGCTGAACGAGCTGGCCCTGCCCGGGGTCGACGTGCAGTCGGTGAGCGAGCGGCTCACCGAGGTCGAGCACGACAGCGACCAGATCACCCACGACCTGTACAAGAAGATCAACTCGACCTTCATCACGCCCTTCGACCGGGAGGACATCTACCGGCTCGGGTCCCTGCTCGACGACGTGATGGACCACCTCGAGGCGGTCGGCAACCTGCTCTACCTCTACGGGCTGACCAAGCTGCCGTCGCTGCCCCGGGAGATGCACGAGCTGGTGAACGTCCTCGACCAGCAGGCGAAGCTCACCGCCGAGGCGATGCCCCGGCTGCGGTCGATGCGTGACCTCGAGGACTACTGGATCGAGTGCAACCGGCTCGAGAACGACGGTGACCAGGCGTACCGGATGCTGCTGGTCCGGCTCTTCTCCGGCGAGTACGACGCGCTGACCGTGCTGAAGATGAAGGAGGTCGCCGACGAGCTGGAGGCGGCCTGTGACGCCTTCGAGCACGTGGCGAACACCGTCGAGACCATCGCGGTCAAGGAGTCCTGACCCGGTGTCTCCTGAACTGATCGCCGTACTCGCGGTGATCGCCGTCGCCATGCTCTTCGACTACACCAACGGCTTCCACGACGCCGCGAACGCGATCGCCACCAGCATCTCCACCCGGGCGCTCACGCCCCGGGTCGCGCTGGCGATGGCGGCCCTCGGCAACTTCATCGGCGCCCACCTCGGCGGCAACGTCGCCAAGACCGTCGGTGACGGCCTGGTCGAGCTTCCCGCCGGGATGGCCAGTCTCGGGGTGGTCTTCGCCGGGGTGCTCGGAGCCATTTGCTGGAACCTGCTCACCTGGTACTTCGGCATCCCCTCCTCGTCCTCGCACGCCCTGTTCGGCGGGCTGGTCGGTGCCACCCTCTGCTCCGGCATCTTCAACGTCGGCGGCTCGGTGCTCTGGAACGGCATCCTGCTCAAGGTGGTCCTCCCGATGGTGGCCTCGCCGCTGGTCGGGTTCGGGCTCGGGGCGCTGATGATGCTCGCGGTGATGTGGGTCTTCCGGAAGGGCAACCCGGCGAAGCTGAACCGGGGCTTCCGCTGGGCCCAGACCGTCTCGGCGATGGCGATGTCGATCGGACACGGCATGCAGGACGCGGCCAAGACCATGGGCATCGTGGTGCTGGCCCTGTTCGCCGGCGGTTACCAGGACAGCAGGACGCACATCCCGGAGTGGGTGTTCTGGACCTCGGCGACCGTGCTCGCCCTCGGCACGTACGCGGGTGGCTGGCGGATCATCCGCACCCTCGGGCGGAAGATCATCGACCTCGGTCCGCCGGAGGGCTTCGCCGCCGAGACGGTGGCCAGCATCGTGCTCTTCACCACCTCCCGGCTCGGCCTGCCGATCTCCACCACGCACACCATCACCTCGGCGATCATGGGCGTCGGCGCGACCAAGAAGCTCTCCGCGGTCCGCTGGGGCGTGGCCGGCAACATCGTGATGGCCTGGATCCTCACCTTCCCCGCAGCCGCCGGCATCGCCGCCATCTGCTACTTCGCCGTCCGCCCCCTCTTCTGACGGGTACGCCCGAAGCACGCACTTGTAGAGAATGAGGGGCTATCCGCACGCGGATAGCCCCTCATTCTCTGTATCTGTGCCCCCGGGAGGGGCATGCGGGTCAGGGGTAGGTGACGTTGATCTGGGTGCGGATGGTGTCGAGGAGGTCCATCACGTCGAGGGTTACCGCGTGGGGGACGAGGGGGCTTTCCTTCAGGCCGGCGGTCAGGCAGCGCTGGACCTCGGCGGCCTCGTACTGGTAGCCGTTGCCGACCAGCTCGGCCGGCAGCAGCTCAGGCTCCGCGCCCGCCCGGTGCAGGGTCGCCCCGTTCGGCCGGAAGAACGGCTCGCCCAGCTCGATCCGGCCGGTGGTGCCGGTGATCGTCGCGGTCAGCGGGGTCGCGCCGACCATGCCGCAGCTCAGCGACGCGACCGCCCCGGAGTCGTACCCGAAGACGACCCCGGTGTTCTCGTCGACCCCCTCCGGGCCGAGCGCCGCCCAGGACCGGATGTGGTCCGGGCGCCCGAGCACCAGATGGGCCAGGCTGATCGGGTAGACCCCCAGGTCGAGCAGGGCCCCACCGCCCAGCGCCTTGGCCCGCATCCGGTGCTCCGGCGGGAACGGCCCGGCCACCCCGAACGCGGCCTGTACGGCGGTCACCGAACCGATCGCGCCGTCGGCGATCAGGTCCAGCACCCGCAGTACGGTCGGGTTGCACCGCATCCACATGGCTTCCATCAGGAACACGTCCCGCTCACGGGCGGTCTCCACCAGCGTGGTGCTGGTCGGCAGGTCGAGGGTGAACGGCTTCTCGCAGAGCACCGCCCGCCCCGCATCCAGGAGCGTCATGGTGGCGTCGTAGTGGGCGGCGTGCGGGGTGGCCACGTACACCACGTCCACCTCGTCGTCGGCGGCGAGTTCCGCCCAGGAGCCGTACGCCCGGGGGATGTCGTGGTGGTCGGCGAAGAGCCGGGCCGCGTCGAGCGATCGGGAGCCGACCGCCACCACCTCGGCGTCCGGTACGAGTCGCAGGTCCGAGACGAACTGGGCGGCGATGTTGCCGGTGGCCAGGATGCCCCAACGCGTAACGCGCCCGGGGCCAGCTTGCTGATCCATGTCACCCCTTCAACTACGGGCCGCCGGCTACCTCCGGCAATCACGCGCCCGTGAGAACAGCCCGAAGCATCCCCCGTGACCCGGCCGAACGCCAACCGCGCCCGACCCGAGCAGATGGGCGCCGCTCGGGTCGGTGCGTTGGAGGACATCGGCCGATTCGTCTCCGGGGCGTGCGGGCGGGCACCTGGACCCATGTGGCGCTGCCCGCCCCCGGCAAGGTACGGATGCTGCCGGCAACCGACGCGGGTATCGGTACCCACCACCGCTTGGCCGCTCGCTGGCTACCCGCCGAGCACCCGGACGCTCCCGGTGCATGGCTGGTACGGGCGCGTCCGGCTTGCGGTCAGTGCTGCCGAGCGAGACCGAGAAACGCGCGCCACGCGCCCGGATCGAAGCTGAGTGTGCCGCCGTCGCGATCCTTCGTGTCCCGGACCAGCACTCGCCCAGGCAGGTTGTCGGCGACCTCTACGCAGTCACCGTTGGCCCCGCTACGGGTGCTCTTGCGCCAGCTCGCGGCGCTGAAGTCAGGCGAGTTCACATCCAACATCTCCTCAGGTGTCACCGATCAACTTTGCGATCATGGCGCGCGAGTCGGCCGGGTTCAAGGCCGCAGCGCGTAGCTGGTCGAACATCTCGGCGTAGCGCCGTACGTCGGCCTCCGTTTCCAGGTACAGCGCTCCGGTCATGTTCTCGATGTAGACCAACTCGCGGTCGTCCACGTGCGGGAAGTCCATCACGGCGAACGCGCCGTGCATGCCTCCGTGCGCACCGACCTCGTACGGCACGACCTGGAACGTGATGTGCGGCTCTCCAGTCAGGTTGAACAGATGGCGCATCTGCTCGCCCCACACCTTCGGGCCGCCGACCCTGCGGTGCAGCACCGCCTCGTCAACGATCGCCCATAGCTTCAGCGGATCGTTCTTGGTAATGGACGCCTGCCGCTGCATGCGAGTTTCGACGCGTTGCTGAATCTCGTTGTCGGTGGCGTAGGGCAGGCTCGCCGTCACGATCGAGCGGGTGTATTCGCCGGTCTGGAGCAGTCCCGGCACCAGGAGGGACTGGTAGTTACGCACCGACCGGGCCTCAGACTCGAAGCTGATGTAGGTCGTGTAGTCCTCGGGCAGCTCGGCTTCGTATGCCTGCAGCCAACCGAGCTGGGTGGCCTGCTTGGACAGCTCGACCAGTTCAGTGCGGCGGGCATCATCGGTCACGCCGTACTTGTCGAGCAGGGTCAGTAGGGTCCGCTTCTGGGGCCGGGCCTTCGCGGTCTCGATGCGGTAGAGCGTGACGCTGTTGATGTTGGTCTGCTCGGAAATCTCGTCCCGGCTCAGCCCTGCTGATTCGCGCAGGCCGCGCAACTCGGCGGCCAGCCGTCGTAGCCGGACGGTCGGTGGTTGCTTGCGTGCCGCCACGTCCATCTCCTCGCTCCCTCCCGTGAGTCTGCCTGCCTTGCGTTCGCCCATCCAGGGTGGGGGCAACATCCTTAGCGATGTAGAACGCATACCTTGCGAACTACCTGACTTCGAGCGCAGGATATACGAAGTGCGGACACGCCCCGTGATCCGGCGGTAGCCCAAACAGATGCCGGACCTGGCCGCGCCAAGCCGATGAACACCCAAGGGGGAGCAATGGACCACGGAAACGTGACCGGACATGGCGGCATTGCCCGACGTGGACGGCCTAGCTACTCGACCGACGAGCGGGACCGGACGGGGCGATCTCCCGACCTGCATCGCCGCGTCTGGCGCGGCTTCCGCCGATACTGCGTATGTGGCCTGCGTTGGCCATGCCTTGACCGAGGCACACCCCCACAGGGATCGCCACGCCTGTACGGCACCGCCCAGCCGGGTCGGCCATCCCAGGGCGAGGTAACGAGGGCGAACTACGGGCCGCCCCTGCTCACTCGCGGGGCCGCCCACCGGTCGAACCAGTCGGGCCGGTTCCCGCGATGAACGGACTGGACCTGGTGGCCGTCGGCGACATCGTGAACGCAGAGGAGGATGACTACTACTACCGGGACGATCGCGGCGAGGTCATCCACGGGGCCGGTGATTTACATATGCGCGTGACGGCCGTCCTGATGTCCGCCGTGCCGGGGTCCTGGGTCACCCTGCGGGGCCGTGAACTTCCGTCCGGCCAGCCCGAGGGGCCCGAGCGTGTCATCGTCGTCCGTCACAGAGCCCTGCCGGGGTTCAGCCCTGAGGCACTGTCGTGATGGACGGGAAGCCGGTCGCATCCCGGCAGCTTCACCTGCCGCTGCGTCCGGTGTGGTGCTGCCGCGTTTGCGCTCAGCCGTGGCCGTGCGCGGAGGCCCGGCTTGACCTGACGGTGAGCTTCCGTCACCAGCGAGTCGCGTTGATGCTCTACCTCGGGACACAGTTCGTGGACGCGATCTCGGACCTTCACGTCTATGACTCGGCCCTCGGACCACCGCCGGACGTACGGGCCATCTTCGAACGCATCATGTGTTGGGCACCACCAGCGCGCACGAAACCTTGAGCTATTCCAGGCGCCCTCCTAGCCCTCGCATTGACCGGCCCGCCCTGGGTGCGCGTCGTCTTCCCCCGTGGACGATGCCCCGGGGCGGGTCTTCCAGTTGTGCGCGGGGGTGGGTCTCATTGCTCTCGGTGACCAGGCGGGTGCGGCTCGAAGTGGAGACCCTGCACCGACTCGGCCTATCTCTAGCGATCGGCCCATCCGGACGACTGACGGCTGTCGACGGCATTGAGCGGTATCCGTGAATGACGAATCTCCCCTGATATCGCGTGCCGCTTGGCTTCCGGATCTGTCGATGAGCGTGCGTAGATCAGGCACTACTGGGCTCCGGTATGTACGCGGCCGCGATGGGTGTGCGTACTGTCCAATCGAGAGCTCGATAGAGGCGGTGACCGTCGTCAGTAGCGACCAGGACACCGCTGTCCGCGCCGAGTCGAACGGCGTGGGTTGCGAGCGCGCGCATGACGACGCTACCCAGTCCGCGGCGCCGGTGTGCAGGTGCGGTTTCGACCTGGTCGACGATCCCGAACGCGTCGGCGGTCGTGAGCCTGCCGGACGCGGCGACCTGGCCCTCAGGGTCGAGAACGACAGCGGTGACAACATCGCCGGAGGTCTGAAGCCGGGCGGTGTACGGCGATGGAGGAGTTGTGTCGGAAGCGGCCCGGTACCCCGTCGTCATGAGGTAGCCGGTGTCCGCAAGCTTCCACTCGGGCGGGAGAGCAGCACGCAAGTGGTTCGGATCTCCTGCGATCTTGATCCAGGTTCCAGGTGCGTTCTGGTGCCGGCCGAGCCAAGCCAGGGTCCGCTCGTCGGGATCGTGTAGGACGTACCGCAGGCGGTGGGCGTGGAGTCCCACGTCGACACGCCATCCACCGGGTACCTCAGCGGGTGGAGACGCGGCTCGGGAGATGACCCAACCACGTACCCATGCGCTCACTAAAGGACGTCTCGTAACTCGGTGAAGGCGTGGCCGGGAAGGCTGCTGGTGTCACCCCGTCAGGATGATGTTGTGGATGTGGGCGATACCGGAT